>JAEXKM010000099.1 GCA_023445705.1 Pseudomonadota bacterium | reverse complement strand
AGTCTCTTGGTCTCACGCTCGCATTGATCTGTGCAGCGTGCGGAACCGCCCCGGCCCCGACGCCGGCGGTCGCCGCGCCCGCTGTGGCGAGTGCTGACGCCGACCAGGCTTACCTGCTGGGCGCTGGCGACAAGCTCAAGGTCACCGTGTACGGCGAGGCCGACCTTACGGGCGAGTTCGTCGTCGGCGACCGCGGCGCGGTCTCCTTCCCGCTGGTCGGCGAGATTCCCGCAGCCCAGCGCTCGGTCGCCGACTTCAAGGCCAGCCTGACCACCGCCCTGCGGGACGGCTACATCAAGGATCCGCGCGTCACGGTCGAGGTCATCTCCTATCGGCCCTATTACATCCTGGGCGAGGTCACCAAGCCGGGCGAGTACCCCTATACGAACGGCCTGACGGTGCTGAACGCCGTCGCTGCGGCCTCTGGTTTCACCTATCGCGCCAACACAAAGCGCGTGTTCATCAAACGCGTCGGCTCCAATGAGGAACAGACGTTCCCCCTTACGGCCACCGAACGCGTTCAGCCCGGCGATACGATCCGTATCGGCGAGCGCTATTTTTAGGATCATCTAGCCGGCGGCCACGACCCGGACGTGCTGGTGATGCGCGGCGGGCGTGGCCACGGGAAGCGCATCGCGCCCATATCGCTGCGCGCGATGCCACGCAGCCGCGTCCTGCACGATCTGCAGCAGGCTGGACTTCTGCGGCTTCCATCCCAGCAACTTCGCGCCCCGCGAGGGATCGGCCACCAGGCTGGCCGGATCGCCCGGTCGGCGCGCGCCGACCGAGTGGGGCACGGCCCGACCAGTCGCCTGCTCCACTGCGGCGATGACCTCGCGCACGGACCGGCCTTGGCCGTTGCCGACATTCACCGCGTGGAACGCGCCCGCGGGCAGGTCCGCCTCCAGCGCCGCAACGTGCGCCGAAGCCAGATCATTGACGTGGATATAGTCGCGCAGGCAGGTTCCGTCCGGCGTTTCGAAGTCATCGCCGAACACCGTCAGCGGCTTGCCCGCGCCCGTCGCCGCGGCGATGGCGAGCGGAATGAGGTGGGTCTCCGGATCATGAGCCTCGCCGATCAGGCCGGAAGGATCGGCGCCGGCGGCGTTGAAATAGCGCAGGGCCACGGCGGTGATGCCGAAGGCGGAAGCCTGGCTGGCGATCATGCGTTCGCAGGCCAGCTTGGTGTCGCCATAGGGGCTGGTCGGATCCTTGGGTAGGTCTTCGACCAAAGCGGAGATGCCCGTCCCGGCGCCGGCCCCGTAGACGGCCGCGGTGGACGAGAACACCAGGCGTGCCACGCCGCGCTCGCGCATGGCCGACAGCAGGCTGGTGGTGCCGCCGACGTTCACTTCCCAGAACAGGTCCGGCCTGGCCACCGAACGGCCCACCTCGATCAGGCTGGCGAAGTGGATCACCGCGCCGATCTCAAAAGTCGCCATGACCTCGCGCAGGGTTGAGCCGTCACGCACGTCGCCATGGACGAAGTCGCCCCAGAGGCAGGCTTCCCGGAAGCCCGAGCTGAGGTTGTCGTAGACCACCGGATGGTAGCCGCGCTCACTCAGGGCCTTGGCCGTGTGCGCTCCGATATAGCCGGCGCCCCCGACCACCAGCACCCGATTGCTCATCGCCATTTACGCGCTCCCTGCGAAGTACGAACCCTGTTCAGCGCCCCCCAGCGCACTTGTTGAAGAAAAGGTCGACGCCAGCGGCGCCGGCTGCGGCCGCGGCTTGGCGTTCTGCACACGGCGGAATTCCCAGATCGCGCCGGCGATGTGGTAGAGCGAGCTGGCCGGCGCCGGCTCGTCTTTCCAACCGCCATCGGCTCCGAGCTTGTCGCGCCAGACGCCGAGAACCGGCGCATCCAGGAAGGACAGCATGCTGCGCGCGGCCGCCCGTGCGCAGAGCTCGTAAGCCTCCCCGCCAGCCGGATCGAGTTCGCTCAGCAACAGCGCGGCCTTCAGGCGCTCGGTCTGAGGCCAGAGCCTTGCTTGCGGACTGCGGATTTTGAGATCGTCGTCGAGGGCGTCCACCGCGACGCCGCGATTGGTGTCGACTCCGACGCAGCCGTGCTGGAACAGCACCTTGGCAGCTTCTAGCGCCCGCCGGTCGCCCGTCAGCTTGAACCAGCGCCCAAGCAGCCACGACCACTCGAACTGATGTCCCGGCTCGACGATGCGGCCCAGGTCGCCCCGCGCCGGTCGCCAATCGGCGTCGAAATACTCCCGCAGATAGCCTTGGGCCGGATCGATGAAACGCTCGAGGGCGAGCGTGGCGAGCTCTGAAGCCAGATCCTGCCAGCGGTCGCTGCGCCCCACATCGATCCAGGCCAGAGCGGCCTCGAAAAGGTGCATATGCGGGTTGGAGAGGTTGGCGTGCTCGCCGGCCTCGTAGAAGCCGCCAGCGGCGCAACGCCGCGACTGGAGCATCTGGTCCAGCAACTCGACGGCGCACCCCTCGAGCGGCTGTTCCGATCCGATCGCCGCGCTCGCCCATCCGAGCAGGGCGAAGGCTTGGTCATAGAGCACGGCGGTGTCGTCGATGACCGCGCCGCTGGCGTCCACCAAGGTGCGGAACTGGCCGTCGGGACGCCGATAGCGGCGCTCGAAATAGTCGATCCCGTGATCCATGGCCTGACGCCAGGGACCGCTCCAGCCCAGGGCGCCGGCCGTCGCATAGACGTGCGCCTGACGCATCTGGACGCGGGCCCGACGTGGGCTTTCCACCGGCCGGCCGTTCAGGGAAAGGCGTTCGTGGAAACCACCGCGCCGGTGGTCGGCGCCGAGGCTCCACCACAGCGGCAAAGCCGAAACATCCAGCCAGTCGTCCAGCTTGCGCGAGAGGTCGGCCAGTTCGCGCGCCACCGAGGCGCGTTGCGGTTCGGGCGGCGCCCAGCTCCGGTTGATCTGCTCGGCGACGCCTTTCACCGATTGGGCGCTGTCGAGCGCGCAAACCAGGACGGCGTCGCGCTCGACGATCACCGCCACGTTCTTCAACCCGATCGTCGAAACCGTCATGCCATGGGCGGCCCGCACCACCGCGCCCTCGGTGTCGATCAGCAAGGCCGAGCCGCTGACGCTGTTGGCGTCGGAAGTCTGCTCGCCGGCCGCCCAGACCGCATCCCATGCGCCCAGGTCCGACCAGACGAAGTCCACGGGAAGCACCGCGGCGCGGTTCGTCCGCTCCATCACCGCATAGTCGAAGGAAATCCTGGCGGCCTGGGCGAACGAAGCCGACAGCCGGCGCGTGACGCCGTTCCACTCGGCCTCCTCCAGCGCCGCCGTCACCGAGCCGATGACCTGAGGCGAGTGCGCGTTGAATTCGTCGATGATCAGGCTGACCGGGGCGACGAAGTTACCGCTGTTCCAAAGACGCCCTTCGCTCACATAGCGGCGCGCGGTCGGCGCATCCGGCTTCTCGACGAAGGAGCGGACCTCCCTGCCCCGGCTGGCGGGGGCCAGCAGGTCGCCGGGCTCGATGTAGCCATAGGCGCTTGAGGGCGCGTCGGGCCGAACGCCCAGAACGACAACACGACCCTGACGCGCCACCTCGACGGCCTGGAAGATCGCGGCGCGAAAGCCATCGACGTCCGGGATGTGATGGTCCGAGGCGAGCACCACCGCGACCGCATCGGGATGACTGGCCGCCACGTGCAGGGCGGCGGCGGCCACGGCCGGGCCGGAGTCACGGGGGCTCGGCTCCAGCACCAGTTGCGCTGTCTGGCCGATCTCGCGGAGTTGTTCGAGGATCTGCGCCTCGTGGCTCACCCCGGCGACGATCACCGGCTCCAACAGGCCCGGCGCGCCGGCCAGACGCTGGATGGTTTCCTGGAATAGGGAACGTTCGCCCAGCAGCCTCAGAAACTGCTTGGGGCGCCCGGGACGTGAACTGGGCCAGAGGCGTGTCCCGCCCCCGCCGCACATGATGACAGGAACAATTGCCATGAGGCGAGGCTAGGCTCTTCCGGCTTTCGTCGACTAATCCAAGCCTCTCATGCCGCCTAACAACTGGCAAACGGATTAAATATCGGGCGCCAGACCTATATTTTGGGCGCCAACATCACTCGTCTGGTTCGTTATCAACGATAACTCGTCATATTTCGGACACCAAAGCAGTAATTCTTCACTAAAGCCAAGCTTGTTGAAGGCTTGACCAGAAGATATTTGCTTGCACTTTAATCACCTAGACCCAGCGGGAGATCAATTCTCGCGCCCTTAGCGAACTATCGCGTCCAGTCGGCGATGTGATTGAGCCAGTTTCGACGCGATGCGCTAGTAGGCGACCCGGACGATGCTCAAGGGATATGCTTTTGGCGTTCGCCCTGAAAAATATCTTCGGCCGTTTCGGCCCCGCCAGAAGGGCGGTCCTGTTGCTCACATGCCTTCTGGGAGGAGCCTCGCTCCCCTCGACGCCATGGCTGCGCGGCCCTCTCGACCCGACCGATTACGCCCCGCCGGTCCCGCGCCTGCGCGGCCATCAGCAGGAGAGCCCCCCGGCCGGACCGCCACAACTGGTCAACCTGCCGCTTTCCGGCGAAGCCGCTCAGCTCTGGAACGCGTCGGTTGATCAGGAAGCGCTCGCGAGGCCGGCCAAGCCGTTCCACTTCGAACCGCCGGATGTCGAAGATCGCGGCCGCGCCATCAGTTGCCTGACCGCAGCGATCTATTACGAAGCGGGGTCAGAAAGCACTGCAGGGCAGCGAGCGGTGGCCCAGGTGGTTCTCAACCGCCTACGCCATCCGGACTACCCCAAGACGATCTGCGGGGTCGTTTTCGAAGGCTCCGAACGCGCCACTGGATGCCAGTTCACCTTCACCTGCGACGGCTCCCTCGCCCGGACGCCAAGCCGAAGCGGCTGGAGGCGGGCGGAGATGGTCGCCGAGGCGGCGCTCGCCGGTTTCGTGGACTCCGCGGTCGGCTACGCCACCCACTATCACGCGGTCTATGTAGTTCCGTACTGGAGCCCGGGCCTGCTCAAGATCGCGACCATCGGCGCTCACATCTTTTACCAGCGTCCAGGACGGGTCGGCGATCCGGCGGCGTTCGTCGGCAGATACGTCGGCGGCGAGGAGCTGACGCCGCTGGACGGCGTGGACGGTGAAGAGACGACGCGCCCTGAGGTCCCGCCGCCTCCGGCGCCGGTGGTGTCGGAAATCGAAGTCGCCTCCGCGATCGCCGCCACCGACGCCGCGACGCCCGCCTCCGACACCTCGCCAGCCAATGTGGAACTGGCGGATGCCCCAAAACCGAAGATCTTCCGTAGCCTCGTGGCGCCAGAGGCGCCCCGTCCAAGGCTGGCCATGTCGCCCGACGGCTCCTGAGTCGCGGGGAGCCCCAGCTAGACCAACGTCACCGGATCCCAGCGCGCAGCCATAACCTCGACCCATTCTTCGCGCGAGACAGCCTTCGCCCCCGAGGCCAGCGCGGTCGAACACAGAACATTGTTGATCGCCTGGCGTACAGCCAATTCCGCCGCGTCCTGAGTTTTCCCGCGCCCCGAAGCGACGATTTCGCCCGCCTCATCATAGACGCGCCACCGCCACCCCAGTTCATCTTGAGCAAGTGAATAGGCGAAATCAGCGCTGATCATGAAATCCTCGCAGTAACGGCACAGCCTCGACCGATAAGCCGCCCGGAAAGCTGGCCGCTGTCAATAGGTCGGGCACGAACACTCATCACCGTGCGCCCCATGCCCAGTTCGCAGGCTGAGGGCGCCCGCTTCGGGGCGAGTTGGACACTTTTGTCGCGTTTACGTTTCCGTGCGTTGAGGCATTCTCGTGGAACGGCGTTTGGCCGCACGCGTACCACATCTAGATGATCGCCCGCGAAGACAGGCGAGATCTAAGGGAGAAGCACAGGTTCGGTGGCCAGTGGTAGGCCGCCAGAGGGACACGATTATGACGTTCTTGTCCGCCGCCGCAGCGTCGCCTTCGAGGCCCGCGCTGCGTCGCCGATCACCACGGAGCATTCCGTTCAATTGGCGCCTTTTCGTGGCGCTCGCCGCAAACGCCGTCGCGTGGTTCGCGATCATCGGCCTCGTGGTGGAACTGACCTAAAAGACCCCCACGGCGCAGCCGCAGGGGTCCTCGGTACTTTCCTCGCAGGAGGAAGCTTAAGCCGCCTCGGCCGCAACAAGCGGCTCCTGACGGATGAGATAGTCGAACGCCGAGAGCGCGGCTTTTGAGCCCTCCCCCATGGCGATGACGATCTGCTTGTAGGGCGTCGTCGTTGCGTCGCCGGCGGCGAACACGCCCGGCTGCGAAGTCTCGCCACGATAATCGACCTCGATCTCGCCGCGATTGGTCAAGCCGACCGAGTCCTTCAGCCATTCGGTGTTCGGCACCAGGCCGATCTGGACGAAGACGCCTTCCAGGTCGACGCGGTGGAGCGTGTCGCTGTTGCGATCCTTGTAGCTAAGACCGGTCACCTTCGAACCGTCGCCATGCACTTCGGTGGTCATGGCCGAGGTGATGATCTTCACGTTCGGCAGGCTGGCCAGCTTGCGCTGGAGCACAGCGTCCGCCCGCAGTTGACCGTCGAATTCGATCAGAGTCACGTGGGCGACCAGACCAGCCAGGTCGATAGCCGCCTCAACGCCGCTGTTGCCGCCCCCGACCACCGCCACGCGCTTGCCCTTGAACAGCGGACCATCGCAGTGCGGGCAGTAGGCGACGCCCTTGTTACGGTACTCGTCTTCGCCTGGGACGTTGATCTGCCGCCAGCGGGCGCCGGTGGCCAGGATCACGGTCCGCGACTTCAGGCTGGCGCCGTTTTCCAGCTTCACCTCGATCAGGCCGCCCGGCGTCTTGGCCGGAACCAGGCCGACGGCGCGCTGGAGGTTCATGATGTCGACGTCGTAGTCCTTCACGTGCTGCTCAAGCGCGTTGGCCAGTTGCGGGCCTTCGGTGTGACGCACCGAGATGAAGTTCTCGATCGCCATGGTGTCCAGCACCTGACCGCCGAAGCGTTCAGCCGCGACGCCGGTGCGGATGCCCTTGCGCGCAGCATAGATCGCCGCCGCGGCGCCGGCGGGACCACCGCCGACGACCAGCACATCGAAGGCGTCCTTGGCCTTGATTTGTTCGGCCTGGCGCTCGGCGGCGCCGGTGTCGAGCTTGGCCAGGATCTGTTCCAGGCTCATCCGCCCCTGGGCGAAGGGTTGGCCGTTCAGCAGCACGGTCGGCACGGCCATCACCTGGCGAGCCTCGACCTCTTGCTGGAACAGCGCGCCATCGATGGCGACGTGCGTGATGCGCGGATTTAGGGCCGCCATGGTGTTGAGCGCCTGGACCACGTCCGGGCAGTTCTGGCAGCTCTGGGAGAAGTAGGTTTCAAAACGGAAGTCGCCGTCCAGCGCCTTGATCTGCTCGATCACCTCGGGCTCGACCTTGGGCGGGTGGCCGCCGACATGCAGCAGCGCCAGCAC
>JAEXKM010000053.1 GCA_023445705.1 Pseudomonadota bacterium | reverse complement strand
AGATGCTCCCCCGCTGGGGGAGCTCCCGGCCGCAGGTCGGGTGAGGGGGCCTCGCCGCCAGGCGAGGTTTCGGCGTTGAGGTTCACACAAGCCTCACGAAGGCGCGGACGCCTAACGGCGGCCCCCTCCGTCTCGCCTTCGGCGAGCCACCTCCCCCAACGGGGGAGGATCTCAAGCCGCACAGCGGTCCTTGCTCCGCGCCAAAAGAAAAGGCGGCGGACCTTGCGATCCGCCGCCTTCGCTGAAGTGCTTAGCCTTATGGCTTAGGCGTTGGCCGGAGCCTTGGCCTCGCCGCCTTGGCTCGCCAGCGGCGGGCGCGACAGCGGGGTGAACTTCGGTTCCATCTTCGGCACGGCTTCCGACAGGATGGTCTGCACCGTCCAGCCTTCTTCCTTCGTCACGGTCTCGATCGGACGCGGCTGGCTGTAGAGGATGATGTTCTCACCCGAGGCGCCGAAGATCTGGCCCGAGACGCTGGCCGCGGCCGGGGTGACCATGGCCACCGAGAAGCGGGCCGGTTGGTCGGCGCGGATCTTTTCGGCCATCACCGCGCGACGGGCGGCGGCGGCTTCGTCCTTCACCGGCACCGACTGGGTCATGCGGGTCCAGGCGACCGGCGCCAGGCAGTTCGAGCGCACGTTGTTGCGCGCGCCTTCCATGGCGATGATCCGCGACAGGCCGGCGATGCCCATCTTGGCCGCGCCGTAGTTGGCCTGGCCGATGTTGCCCAGCAGGCCGGAGGTCGAGGTGAAGAACATGTAGGCGCCGTCGTTCTGCTCACGGAACAGCTCGATGGTGGCGCGGGCGACGTTGAACGAGCCGCGCATGTGGACCTCGATGACGCGGTCCCACTCTTCCTCGGTCATCTTGTGGAACATGACGTCACGCAGGATGCCGGCCGGATTGATCACGGCATGCAGGCCGCCGAACTCGTCGCGGGCCTGTTCGACCATGCCCTGCACGGCCTTGAGGCTGGTGACGCTGTCGGAGTTCGAAACGGCTTCGCCGCCGGCCGCGCGGATTTCCTGCGCAACCTGCTCGGCGGGGCCCGCCGAACCTTCATCGCCGCCGCCCAGGCCACCGCCCAGGTCGTTGACGACGACCTTCGCGCCTTCGGCCGCCGCGATCAGCGCGCAATCACGGCCAATGCCGTTGCCGCCGCCGGTGACCAGAACAACTTTCCCTGAAAGTGCACCCATGGATCAATCTCCCTAAAAGAATAGCGTCGTTGTTATTCGAGCCTGTCGGCCTTGCGCAAGGCGGGAAACAGTTTCGCCCAGAGGCCGGTGACGATCAACGCCGCCACGCCGCCCGAAACCGCGGCCCCGACCGCGCCCATGAAGCGCGCCGCGACCCCCGTCCGGAATTCGCCCAGCTCGTTCGAGGCGCCGATGAACAGCGATGACACCGCCGCCACTCGGCCGCGCATCTGATCGGGCGTGACGATCTGCACCAGGGTCTGGCGGACATAGACGCTCAGCATGTCCGCCCCGCCCAGCACCGCCAGCGAAGCCACCGACAGCCAGAAGATGTCCGAAAGGCCGAAGACGATGGTGGCCAGGGCGAAGATCGCCACCCCGATGAACATGATCGGCCCCGCCTTGGCCCGGATCGGATTGGCCGCCAGCCAGAAGGCGACCAAGGTCGCGCCGATGGCAGGCCCCGCCCTCAGGACGCCGAAGCCCTCAGGCCCGACATGCAGGATGTCGCGGGCATAGACCGGCAGCAGGGCCGTGGCCCCGCCCAGCAGCACCGCGAACAGGTCCAGCGAGATCGCGCCGAACACGATCTTGTTGTGCCAGACGTAGCCGAGCCCTTCCTTGATCAGGGTCCAGCGCGAGCCGGCCTGCACCTCGGGCTTGGTGTTCATGCGGATCGACGAGACGGTCAGCAGCGCGATCACGTACAGCACCGTCGTCGCGCCGTAAGCATGCGCCGAAGACAGCGAGACCAGCGCCCCGCCCAGGGCCGGGCCGATGATCGATCCCCCCTGCCAGGCCAGAGAGTTCCAGGCGATGGCCCGCGGCAGCAGGCTGCGCGGCACCAGCATCGGCCCCAGCGCCGTGCCCGCCGGCCCCATGAACGCCCGTGACGTCCCAAACAGCACCGCCACGCCCAGCAGCAGCGGAATGCTGGCGAAGTCGAACAGGCTGGCGGCCAGCAGGATGGTCACCGACGAGATCTCGCCGAGATAGCAGAGCTGCAGGATGCGCTTGCGGGCGTAGCGGTCCGCCGCCTCACCGGCCCACAGCGCCAGCAGCAGGACCGGGATGAAGGTCACCAGCCCGATCATCCCGACATAGAAGGCCGATTCCGCCACCGTGTGAGTGCGCCGGGCTACGGCGTAGACCTGCCAGCCAAGGGCGACGCTCTGGATCTGTACGCCAAGGGTCGAGGCCACGCGGGTCGACCAGAACATCATGTAGTCGCGATGTCGAAGCAGCTCGCGAGCTGTAGCGGGCGGGTTTTCTGACATGGAAACTCGACTGGCAGGAGGGCCGGCAACTTGCCGCGCCTTGCCCTGCGCCGCAACGCGCGATTGACGCGCGAGCGTCATGGCCTTATGCGCGCGCTTCCTTGTGATTGCTCGGGACGACGTCCATGCGACGCCAGCGACGAACCGGGCGCGCCAGCCGCGCCGCCTAAGAGCCCCGCACGCCTGCGCCTTTTCGCGCGGCGGCGGACCTTTCGTCTCCCCCGCCTATCGCAAGGCCTCCCGATGACCGTTCCCGCCGAACAGGCTCTCTCCTACCTCAACGAACAACCCCAGGACGCCGACGCCATCGAGGCGCTGCTGGACCACGCCTTCGGTCCCGGTCGCTTCGTGAAGGTTTCCGAGCGCGTCCGCGAGTTCGCCGAGTTTCGCCCCGAGATGTCATTCTGCGCCTGGGACGGAGGTCGCCTCGTCGGCTCGGTGCGGATGTGGAAGGTGCATGTCGGCGGCGCGCCCGCCATCTTCCTCGGCCCCCTGGCGGTGATGGCCGACGGGCGCAAGTTCGGGGTGGGCGGCGAGATGGTGCGGATGGCCTGCGCCGCAGCCCAGGCCGCGGGCTATCCAGTCCTCCTGGTCGGCGACGAACCCTATTTCAGCCGCTTCGGATTCGCCGCGGCCAAGGCCAAGAGCGTGCGCCTGCCCGGCCCTGTCGACCAGCGCCGCGTCCTGGCCCTGGGCGGCGAGCTAGCCGGGCCGGTCACGGCCTGACGGCGGCCGCCCCCCCGCCGAAGGCGTGCGGCGAACACACCCAAGCGGCTCAGCGCCCAGACTGGGCTTCTGCCTTGTCGCCTGCGATATCCGCGCTCCCGCTTCTCCACATCGCCGGTCTCGGTCATACTGATCTTGCGACCGCAGGAGCAACAGATGCTGATCCTCCGCCCTTCTCCCAGAACCTTGCGCACGGCGGTTTGGAGCGCGATCGCCGCATTGCTCCTGGCCCCTCTGGCGGCGATGCAGCTCACCGATGAGGTCGCCTGGACTGTCAGCGACTTCGGGGCCGCGGCAGTGATGTTGGGCGTCGTCGGCCTGGCCTTCGAAGTCATCTCCCGCAGTCCGCTGCGCCCAACGGCCAAGGGCGTCCTGCTGACGATGGTCCTCGCGCTCGTCGCGTTGATTTGGGCGCACGGCGCCGTCGGCCTGTAGGGCGTGAGCGACAATGGCGTCCGGACACGCCCGGCCGAGCCAGGCGACATCGATGAACTCGGCCCCCTGAAGCTCCGGGCCTCGCTCGCCTGGGGCGATCACGTTGAGGAACTCCTGGCCCTCCCCGAGGCGCGTATATTCCCACAGCCTCACCTGCCCTTCGCCATCGTGGCGGAGCTGGCCGGCGTGATCGCCGGCTTCGCCACGCTCCTCCCCCCGGCCAACGCCGAGGCCGAGATCGAAGACCTGTTCGTTGCCCCGCCGCTCTGGCGGAAAGGCATTGGCCGCGCCCTTATGGCGGCGCTCGAGGCCCGGGCCCTCTCGCTCGGCGCCAGCTCGCTGCACGTCATCGCCAACAACCGCGCCCTGCCCTTCTACCGATCGGCAGGTTTCGAGATCGTCGGGACTGTCGCCACCCGCTTCGCCCCGGCTCCGGAGATGCGCAAGGCGCTGGCGCAAGGTTGACTTGCCCCGCCGGACCCGCACCACCTTAGGCATGTCCAAGACTCCCCGCCGCTGGTCAGATGAAACGCACGCAAGGCTGCTGCAGGCGGGCATCGAGGCGTTTGGGGCCCATGGCTTCGAGGCCCTGAGCGAGGACGCGATCGCCCGTCGCGCCGACCTGACGCGGGGCGCGCTGCAATACCAGTTCGGCGGCAAGCGGGGACTGTTCGAGGCCGCTCTCGACCACGTGCTCGGCGAAACCCAGGCCCTGCTCTCCGACCAGACCATGGAGCGCGCCCATTCCATCGCCGAGCTCTGGGAGGGCGTCGGCGTGATGATGGACCTGGCTCTCGACGACCACCGGCGGCGCCTGATGTTCGTCGATGCTCCCGCGGTGCTCGGCTGGAGCGCGTGGCGAGAACGGCTCAACACAACCTTCCAGCCCCTGCTCCACCACGCCCTCGGCCATTGGGTGGAGGCTGGGCTGATCACGGAAGCCGATGTCCCCGGCTATTCGGAGGTCATCTTGAGCGCCGGGTTACAGGCGGCGCTGGCGCAGAGCGCCGGCGATTCTCGCCCGCGTGAAGCCCTGATCGCAATGATCCGGCGGCTCGCCGGGCGCTGACTGTCGTTGCAACTTAAGACGTACCCATTTCCAGCTTAAGGCCGTCCGATATATCCAGACGGACCATATGCGTGGCCAGGAGCAGACGCTCCGAAAGTCGGAGAAGGGTGGTGAGCGGTCGTTAACACCGGAGCCCATCTAGGAGGTGATGGCCTCTGCAATTCTCAGTCCTTCGGCCATAGCGCCATCGATGCAACTTTCATCACCGCCGCAGTTCTTCTGAGCGATCAGCCGAGCGACGTCGTGTGTGCCATTCATCATCGCAAATGCTACTGCATCGACATTCTCATCGGCGCTCCCGAACCGGTAGCGAGGCGTCGTATCAATTCCAGCTGCCAAAAGTGCGGCTGCCACCGGTGTGGAACGGGCGAGGACCGAGCCGAACAGGGGGTTGCGGATCGCCGTGCTTGTGTCGAGGCGTACGCCGTTCTGAAGCAGCCAGTTGACGACTTCAGTGCGTCCCTTCGTGGCGGCCATCGCCAACGGAGACCTCCCGTCCCGTTCACGGGTCGACCCGATGTCGAAACCTATCGAAGCGAGCCCGTGCACGACTTCCAGCGTGCCATGAGCGCACGCGTAGTGAAGCCAAGTACCGAAAGCCGGCACGTCTAGCTCTTGCATCTCTGGATGCTGCTTCAACAGGGACGCGACCTCAGACCAGCTTCCACTTCTGATCGCCTGGGTGATCAATGGGTACGGGCGAACGGCGTCATCCTTTGCGGTCATCCAAACATCGTACCCATCGAGCGGCGTTCAGCAACGAGACCTTCCCAACGTCCGCGAAGGGTCGATTTCGGCCGATGGCCTCGGTCCTGCCAAGGGACATTGGCCGCCACGCCCGGGAGCAGACGTCTCGATCGTCGGTTAGGGGTGGATCGTCGATGCTCGGCCTGAGATGTTGCGCCAATGATGTATCTGCTCGCGATGATGTTGACTCTAGGCACTCCTGCTTCCGCCGGAGGACCTACGAGTGCAGAAGTCGCGGACGCACGTGCAGTGATGCCAGATCGACATCTCAGCAAGGATCAATACGTCCGCTATTGGATGCGGGCGACAATCAGGAGCGACGAGGACCTTCCCTTCACTACGTCAGGCTCCTTCAGTCTCGCCGTTTCGCGCGCCGTATGGCTCGGCGTTTACGTCCGAACTCCCAGCCTCTGGACGAGCGCGCCCGCTGGCATGAACGTCGTCAGCCGGCGAGAGCAGTTCCCAGAGTTCGTTCACGGTGGCTGTGCAGTCGTGAACGTGGTGGCCGACGCCGACACGGGAGAGACGCTCGGAAGCTGGTGCAACATAGACGATGGGTCGCTGGTGCAGGACATGCCCACTCCGCTACCAACCTATTTCCCTTCTCAATCGCCCCTGCGCTGAGGGCTCCCAAGTTCTGCTAAGGGGTCGAAAGCAGCCCCTCGCGCTATCGCGCAAAGGCGCGATTGGCCATTTGACCTGACCGCGGTGGATTGCAGAACGGCTCCCACTAGATGACCTGGAACTCGCCGGTCTGCCTATAGCGGACGTATGCCTCGATCGTGCGCCGCATGTTTGGGAGCATCGGCGGCAGATCATCAGGCGCAAACCAGCCGACGGCATAGCTCTCGTTGTCAGCAACCACAGCCCGCCCCTCGAACCGCCTCACGGCATAGAGCAAGCAGAAATACTGGCATCGGTGACCGTTCGGGAAGGTTATGGTCTCGAAGGCAGGGTCGGACGCAAAGCCGAACGGCGTCGCCTGGTTGGTGTCGAGCCCCGTTTCTTCCTTCAGCTCGCGCAGTAGGGCGGTCGTAATATCCTCGCCTTCCTCCGGGCCGCCCCCGGGGACGCCCCAAATTCCGAAGTCGAATCGGTGTTGCAGGAGGATGCGACCAGCGTCGTCCTCGACCACGACCCTAGATCCCGGCATCAAGATCAAGCGGTCACCGACAATTTCGCGCAGCTTTCCTAGATAGCTATCCGCAAAGCCAGCCATCCAAACGTCCCCCGCCTCCCGTGTTGCGCTTGGTCTGAGTCTGCTCCAACGAGGTCGCAATCTCAATCAGTCATTCCGCGCCGCCGGCCCCCCTCATGCCACTTGGAGCGCAAAGCGAGGCCAAGACCTAGTGGTCTGCAATGGGTGGAAAGCGGACGTCCTTCTGGTAGCGTTGGGCCAAAGCTAAGCAAGGGGGCTCGATGGCCATTATTCGCGAGCTCGCTGAAGAAGACGTCGCCTCGATCCCAGCCGTCTCGGGCGGTCCGGCATGGAACGGTGGAACCAGCAAGTGGCCCCGCTACTGGGAGCAGCATGTGGGCGACGCCCGAACATGTCTGGTCGCCCAGGACGAAAGCGGTGTCGTTGGATACGTCTCTATCGTTTGGAGTTCGCAGCATGAGCCATTCAGAAAATCCGCCATTCCTGAAATCCAAGACTTGGTGGTCGCGGAGTTCGGCCGGGGGCGCGGTATAGGCGACGCCCTCGTCGCCGAATGTGAGACCCGCGCAAAGGGCCTTGGTCACGCCGAGATGGGTATTGGCTTTGGTCTCTATGCAGACTACGGCGCAGCACAACGCCTCTATGTTCGACGCGGCTACGTGCCAGACGGCCTGGGGCTGACGTGGAACAACCAATCGGCCAAGGCGGGCGACATGGTCCGCGTCGACGACGATCTGGTCCTTTGGTTGCGCAAGCCGCTGTAGGAAGTCCGGTCCGCTAAGGGTCGATTTCAGTCACAGACTTCGGACCCGACAATGACATGGCCGCCGCGCCTCAGACCTCGCCGAGGGTTGGAAAGGCGGCCTGCCGGCTTAGCGGTCAAACCAAGGTTCCAGGTGCGAAGTCGTGGACGCACCGCCGAGCATTTGAAGAACTTGAGGCACGATCACTGCATGCCCGCGCGATAGGGGCGGCAGGCGGCCCGTGTCATGGAAGGCGACAGCCGCGGTCTCGTTTGTCTCGGCGACCAAGCCAGCCGTGTCGATCTCACCCATCAGGATCACCATGTGGATGAGCTGCATGCGACTCCGGGTGCCCACTCGCCGTGAATCCCAAGCCCCAAGCCAACGCGCAGGTTTCGCACGTACTCCGGTTTCTTCCCAAAGCTCGCGGGTCACTGCGTCGGCCACCGTCTCTCCCACCTCGACCAGGCCGCCCGGCATTGCCCACAGTCCGTCGTCTCGGCGTTGGACAAGAAGAATTTTCCCCTCGTGCAGCACCAACGCATCGCCGCCGACAAGCGGACTCAGGTGATCGAAGCGATCCGTGTATTCCGCGAGCACCACGTCCGGAGCACGCTGCTCAACGAGAGCCACAAGTCGAGCGCTCAACTCGCGCGTGCGCTTGAAGCGCTCCAGATCGTATGAGTCCTTGGAATAGGTCGAACCCATATCGGCGATCTGCCGAAGCTCATCGGCGATGGCATGGAATTCGGTTTGATCCGGCATTCGGTCGCACTCCCGCCCCGTGGGACCGCCCCGAAAGCGTCGTCCGCAATGGGCCGACCACGCACCCGCCGCTGCGGTCACAGCCTGCGCATGCGACATCATGGGCAGGAACACACAATGTCCGCAATGGGTGGAAAGTGGACCTTCGCTGTGTATCGTCCTCAGTATGTTTGCAGCGCGACACCCCCGCAGAAGCGCTTCGATTGCGGTGGCCACGCTGCTCGCTGCGGTCTCGGCAAGCTGCGCAGGCTCCCGGTTGATCGCAAAAAACGAATGCCTCGATGGCGATCAAAGACCATGGGCGAAGCTCGCGACGCCGCCTTCCAACGCCGAAGCCCTCAGGCAACTCGCAATGGCCAACCCTGTGTTTCCCCTAGCCCGTGGCGGAGAGGAGTGGTTTACTTTGCCTGGCCAAGTCAGGCTCTGCCGTCGAAGCGCTAATGTAGGCGGCTCAGTGGGGGAATGGTGGGAATTCGCAATCGTTGACGGCGCGCCGCCGCGACTGGTCACGAGCGATGGCTGGATCACCACCCGGCATCCGGTTGAGCGGTCCTAGGTCCGCAGAGGGTCGAAAGCCGAAATACCCTCCTTGCCGCAAAGCGGACCTAGAAAGTCGGCCTTAAGTTGCACTCGCGAAATTGGGCCAGCGTTAGGTTGGCGATGCCGAGTTGTGGAAAAGCGCGACGCCCGCGTTTCCAGCGGGTTAGCCCGCCCTCGTTAAGTTGTACCGACACTGACGGAGGCTTGCCGACCAATTCTATTTCATGCAACGTGCATGAAATAGCTTAGAGAGGTCCGCGATGTCTCCAGCCGCCCGCTTCGCCGTTCCGGTCGCCGCGATTCTCGGCCTGCTCTTCCCGGTGCTCGAAACCTTGCGTCGCGGTTTTGGCGCCTGGCTTGAAAAGCCCGTGACCCTGTTGGAGGACTATGTCGCCGGGGCCTTGCTGCTAAGCGCCGCCTGGACCTTGGCCCGCCAGGCCCGCGGCGCCTGGGTGCTGATGCTGGCCGCGGCCGCCTATACGACGGGAATGATGTCCTCGAGCTTCTGGAACCAGTTGGAGGCGCAGATCCGCGGCGAGGCCTGGGAGGCCAATCAGGGCCTCGTCCTCGTCTTCAAGGCGTTCCTCTGGGGATTGCCGCTGGCCGTCAGCCTTATGTCGGCCAAGGTCCTGGCCGGGCGATCAAGCGGGTCTCCGGCCTAACCGCAGGCGGCGAAGGTCCGGCCGCGGTACCTGTCGATCGCCTCGCGCAGACCCGCAACCGTCGGTCCCTTCAGCAGGATGTCCCGCGAAACCGACGGCAGCACCCGCCCGCGGGCGTCGGCGAACTTGCGCCCTACCTCTTCCATGCTCGCCCCTTGCGCGCCGACACCTGGCGCAAGGATCAGCCCCGACGACAGTCGCCGCACCAGCCCGGCGGCCTCGTTCGCGATCGTCGCGCCGACCACCGCGCCTACCGCGGCCGCCCCTGCGCCGTTCGCCCCCGCAACCTGATCGGCCAGGGCCTCCGAAACCGTACGCCCGTCCTCCTGGCGCGCGGCCTGCAGCGCTCGCCCCTCGGGATTGGACGAGTGGACGACCACGAAGACTGCGCTTCCCGTGGCCCGCGCCTGCTCGATGGCCGGCGCCAACGCGTCGAACCCGAGATAGGCGTTGAGCGTCACCGCATCGCCGCCGAACCCGCTGGCGGCGCCGAGCATAGCCTGCGCATAGCCGGCCATGGTGCCGGGCACGTCGCCCCGCTTGGCGTCGATCAGGCTCAGCACGCCCTGCTCGCGCAGCCGGCCTGTGACCTCGGCAAGCTGCGCCATCCCGGCCGGCCCGAAGCGCTCGAAGAACGCCGCCTGCGGCTTCACCACCGCCACCCGATCGCCTGCCGCCTCCAGCACCGTTTCGCAGAAGCGCTTCAGGCCCGCGGCGTCGCTGGCCAGGCCCCACCGGGCGAACACGTCCTCGGACGGATCCAGGCCCAGGCAAAGGCAGGATCGCTCGGCCGCGAGCGCGGTGAAACGTTCGGCGAATGAGGTCATGACCACGGGCTCCAAGTCTGCGGCTCGAAATGCGCCCACCGGACGCTTGCGGCAAACGACAAGTCCGCCCCCGTATGTTCCGAAAACTCACAGCTCAGCACCCGCCCGAGGCCGTAATAATTTGAAACTAACCAAGCGGCCCAAATGTCGTTTATATTCAATGCAACGGTCGAGGCAGCAATCATTCGGTCAGAGTTAGCCCGGCCTCCAAAGTCATCGCTGTAAAAGAGTAGGAATTCATGCCGAAATTCGCCGCCGGTGTTGTCAAGTTTCAGAAGGAAGTGTTCCCCGGAAACGCGGCCCTATTCGAGAAGTTGGCCCAAGGCCAATCTCCTGAAGCCCTGTTCATCACCTGCTCGGACTCCCGGATCGAAACCGGCATGCTGACCCAGAGCCAGCCGGGCGACCTGTTCATCGTCCGAAACGCCGGCAACATCGTGCCTCCGCACTACCAGGGCGCCGGCGCGACCACCGCCGCCATCGAGTACGCCTGCATCGCCTTGAACGTGCCGCACATCGTGATCTGCGGTCACACCCAGTGCGGCGCCATGAAGGGTGCGATGAACCTGGAAGGGTTGAACGCGCTGCCCCACGTCAAGGACTGGCTCTCCTATTCCAAGGCCGCCGTCGAGATCACCAACGAGCTCGGCAAGGACCTCGACGAGCACGCCCGCAATCTGATGCTGCTCGAACAGAACGTCATCCTGCAGTTGGCGCACCTGCGCACCCATCCGGCGGTCGCCGTGCGCCTCGCCCGCGGCGACCTCCAACTGCACGGCTGGGTCTACGACATCGCCGACGGCGAGGTTTACGCCTTCGACGAAAAGAGCAACGGCTTCGAGCCGGTGAGCAAGCGTTACGCCGCCGAAGTCGCCAAGCACCTGGCGCTGCACACCCACGACTAGGGCTACCGCGGACCAGGCGGGCGGCGCAGAAATTCCCCCCTGCGCCGCCCTCTCGGCTTCACCAGTTGAATCTCATCCCGATCTTGCCGTTCCAGGCGTGTCCGTCGTTGTCGAGGTTCCACTGGTATCCGACGCCGCCATAGAAGGCCGCGTCCGGGGTGATCTGGTGGGTGAAGCCCCCGTTCAGCTCCAGCCAGTCCGAACCGAGGTCTGACTGGAAGACCACCGGCCCGTCCTCAGACGAGAAGGTCGTGGTCGGGTCGTCCATGAACTCGTGGGAATAGTTGGCCCGCAGCCAGCCCGTGCTCTCCAGGCGGTCTGATCCCTCGCCGCGGACCAGGGTGCGGGCCACCCGCAGCCCCAGCCGGCCGATCAGCGAGTCGGTGTCCTCGAAGTCCACCTCGGCGGCGATGTCGCTGGTCGGCTCCCCGTCGAAGCGCTGGTAGGTGAGCTGGGCCTGCGGCTCCACCACCCAGTCCTGCTTGAAGCGCAGCGGATAGGCGCCTTCCAGCGACACCGCATAGCCGCGCGCGTCGCCCTTGAGGGCCGGCAGCCGCGGCGACAGCGCCTGGCCATCGAACCAGGTGTACTGCGCCACCCCGTCGAGATAGGCGCCGTTGCGCCAGAACCGCGTCCAGTAGGCGCCCAGCGAAGAGCCGTCGATCCGCACCGTCCCGGCCCGGCGCCCGCCGATGTGATCGACCTCGCCGCGGGCCTGGCCAAAGACCCCATAGATCCCGGCGTGGTCGCGCACGCCATTCTCACCCTCGGCGCGGTAGATGTCGAAGCCGCCCTGGATGGCCTGGAGGTCGTAGTCGTACTCCGGCCCCTTGTCGCTGTAGATCCCCAGCTCGCCGCCGTCGCGATGGCCGCTCCAACCGACCAGCCGCACCCAGGCGCCGTTGGCCATGCTCCCATCGCCCGTCCGGCCGCGGAGCTGCTCTTCCTCCCCTACCCGGTCGTGCAGGTTGCCCAGCACCGCCCGCCCATAGAGCGCCGCCAACGCCGGCAGCGCCGTATAGAGCGACGTCTCGATCCGGTAGTCCGGAATGTCCGGCGCCGGGCTCGGGCCGGGCGTCGGCGTCGGTGTCGGCGTGGGGGTCGGCGTAGGCGTAGGCGTGGGCGTGGGCGTGGGGGTTGGAGTGGGGGTCGGCGGCGTAGGTGTTGGCGTAGGAGTCGGAGTGGGGGTCGGCGTGGGCGCCGGACAGGGCGGCGACGGCGCGCCGGCCGCCGAGCAGTCCACTGTCGAGCGCAGGAACCAACTGTCGGGCGACGAATCCCCGCCTCGATAGAGCGTGTAATCATAGGCGCCGACCGGCACGCTCGCGCCGACGAATGCGCCGGCGGCGGTGG
>JAEXKM010000042.1 GCA_023445705.1 Pseudomonadota bacterium | reverse complement strand
CCCTTCGCGCGAGGGTTAGAACCTGCGCCGGCGTCCGCGCATCGCATCCAGGCTCCAGGCGCCCGGGCCGGCGAAGACCAGATAGAGGAAGACAAAACAGAACAGGATGGCCGCTTCGCCGCCATTGAGCGCCGGCCAGAAGCCTTGTGAGGCGTGAGCCGTAAAGTAGGCGACCGCCATCTGGCCCGAGCAGACGAATGCGGCGATACGCGTGAAGAGGCCCAGCGCGAGAAGGGCTCCGCCCACCACCTCGATCCATGCTGCGGCCAGCAGCAGCGGTGGCAGCGGATCAGGCGCCCCCGGCTGGGGTCCAGGAAACTCCAGGAGCTTCATCAGGCCATGCTCCATGAAG
This sequence comes from Pseudomonadota bacterium, assembly GCA_023445705.1. GTDB lineage: Bacteria > Pseudomonadota > Alphaproteobacteria > Caulobacterales > Caulobacteraceae > Phenylobacterium. The sequence continues at coordinate 14,841 of JAEXKM010000042.1, read as the reverse complement.
AGCAGGGCAGTGATGATCCGCAGCAGGCTCAGTACACGCGGCGCCCACGCTTCGAGGCTCGACATCATCGGCATTCCCTCCCAACCGGCGCCTCAGGCGCCCGAGCGTTTGGGGATCACGCGGCGCGGCGTCCGTCAGCCTCCGCCATCCGCGTGATCGCCACATAGTCCGTCTTGCCGGTGCCCAGCACCGGAACCTCGGTGACCTTGATGATCTTGCGCGGGACGGCGAGCTCCGTCGCGCCGATGTGCTGTGCATGAGCCACGAGCGGGCCGGCTTCTGCGTCGCGCCGATCGGTGACGAGGACCAGGCGCTCACCCTTCTTCGGGTCGGGCATGGCGATCACGGCGTGCCGGCTGTCGGGCCAAACGGCGGTGGCGATGTCCTCGGCGGCGGGCAGAGAGACCATCTCGCCCCCCACCTTCGCGAACCGCTTCACCCGACCCAGGATCTTGATCCAGTCGTCGTCGCTGATGTCGACCACGTCGCCGGTGTCATGCCAGCCGCCGGGCGGGGGGTCGATAACCCCGCCTACGCCGAGATAGCCGGTCATGATGTTCGGCCCGCGTACATAGAGCCGGCCGCCGCCCGGAATGCCTTCGACCGGCTCGAGGCGTGTCTCCATGCCGGGCAGCAGGCCGCCGACGGTGCCGCGGCGGTTGTCGGTCGGCTTATTGACGGCGATCACCGGCGAGGCCTCGGTCGCACCATAACCCTCAAGCACGGGGACATCGCCGAAGCGGTCGCGCACGAGGTTGTGGGTTTCGTCGCGGACCTTCTCGGCGCCGCAGACGATGAACTTCAGGCCCGAGAGCTCGTCGGGCTCGGCCGCCCGCGCATACTGGTTGAGAAAGGTGTCGGTGGCGAAGAGGATCGAGGCCCCGCTGTCCTTGATAAGCGGCGGGATCTGCTTCACGTGCAGCGGAGATGGGTACTCGAACGCCTTCATGCCCTTCAGCAGCGGCAGCAGGACGCCGCCCGTCAGGCCGAAGCAATGGAAGGTCGGCAGAGGATTGAACATCACCCAGGCCGGATCGAGCGCGATGTGGGCGGCGACCTGTTCCACGTTTGCGATCAGGTTGGATTGGCTGAGCACGACCCCGCGCGGCGCGCCGAAGCTGCCGGAGGTGAACAGGACGACGCCCGGGTCCGATGGCTTGGTTGCGACGCGGAACCGCTTGGGAAACGTCGCCGCGGTCGCCGCGAAGAGCTTGTCGCCCAGACCGATCGTCTCGCGGACATCTTCGAGATAGGTGATCGTCGCCAGCGGCTCGAGCGCATCAACGAGGTCGTGCAGCTTCCCTTGCTCGATGAACCGGTGGGAAGTCAGCACGCGCTTCACGTCGGCCAGCTCACAGGCGGCCTTCAGGTTCCTGATGCCCGCCGTGAAATTCAGCATGGTCGGCGTGCGACCGAAGGCATGCAGCGCGAAGAACGTAACGACAGCGCCAGAGCTCGAGGGCAGCATGATGCCCACGTGCTCGCCCGGCTGGGTCATGGCGGCGATCTTACGGCCGAGCGCGAAGGCGGCGCGCATCAGGTCGGTATAGCTGAGCGGGTTCCGCTCCTGGTCTTCGAGGATCGGCTTCTTGGCGCCGTAGGTGGCGCGCGCGTCGATCAGCGCATCGAATAGTGAGCGCTCAGTCGAACGCAGGTCAAAAGAACGCGACAAAGGCGAAAACCTCCCCGAACGTCTCGCCGTTTTTATTGGCTGCAAGCGTAGCGCTCGCTTCGTGGGTTGAAAAGATGTGTAACAGGTCGTGAGGTTCGGCCTTTTCGTCAAGGCCGGTTGCGCTAAGGTCTTGGTGACGCAGCGGAAATCGCGGCCTCCTGTTGTGCCGAAACGCGCTGCGCGACAAAGTCGTCAACCTGTTCGAGCCACGGTTCGCGCCATTGGTCCGTTTCCAGATGAATCGCCGCTCGCGCGCCGGTGAGAGCCTCCTGTCTGCAGGCCGCAAGCTCGTCGCAGAGGCCTGACGCCGGGCGGTTTGGGTTCACCATCAGGATAGGCGCGGTGAGCCGGGCGGGTTTGGCGCCCACCTCGCGGCTGGCCGTGGCGAACGCTTCAAGCCAGCCCAGGCTGGGGCTGGAGAGCCGCAGTTCGGGCTTCGCCAGCATCCAAGTCTGGCGCAGGCGGCCGCGTTCCCGGTCGTGGGTCAGGCCAATGGCGCGGTCGTCGGGACGGTCTTCGCTCCACGGGCGCCATCCGAAGGGCGGGACATCGGGGCGTTGGAAGACCTTGAGCAATGGCGAGTCACCAGCGCTTGCGAGTTCGGCGGAGTTGGCGATCAGTCCATCAACCTTCATGCCCCTTCCGAGCGCCAGAAGCGCCGCTGGCGTCGCGTCGGCGTGAGCCAGCACGACTACGACGTCGTCGGGGCGGGGTTTGACGATGGAGGCGAGGAAGGTTTGCAAGCCGTCGCTGTCGGTGTCGAAGCGGGGAACGAATCCTAGATCGTGGGGGGGCACGTATCGCGCCGAGCCGCCTTGTCCCGGCCGGTCGAGAATCCAGACCGTGTGGCCGCGGGCGATCAGGTTCGAGGCGGTCTCGAACCAGACTTCGGCGGGCTCTCCGTAGCCGGGCAGGATAACGACTATGCCCGAGGGCGCGCTTCGGGGGCTCGCGACCCCGTAGCGTTGTGGCTTACCCTCGCCGAAGGTCCCCCAGGCCCAGCCGTCAGGGGGGTAAAAGCGAGGCGACAGGGCTGCGGGAATGTCCGCGGGCGCGCTGGCCTTGCGGGCATCGTCCCGGCCGCACGCCGCGAGCAATATGAGCAATCCGGCGATCAGTCCGGCGCGAAGCATGGCGAAGTTTGAGCATGCGGCGCCCGTGCGCTCAATGACGCCTTGATCCGGGAGGCCAGAAAGCCGATCTAGGCCTTATGGCGACCGTCATCGACACTGTCGGCGGGCAGAGGCCCCGACACCCAGAAAAGCAGTCACGTCCCGACACGCCGGTTCTGCGCAAGCCCGAGTGGCTGCGCGTCCGTGCGCCGGGCTCGGCCGGCTACAACGCCACCCGGGAGATCGTGAAAACGCACGGGCTGGTGACGGTCTGCGAGGAGGCCGCGTGCCCGAATATCGGGGAGTGCTGGAGCCAGAGCCACGCGACCATGATGATCATGGGCGAGATCTGCACCCGGGCCTGCGCCTTCTGCAACGTAACGACCGGAAAGCCGAACCCGCTGGATCCGACCGAGCCGGCGCGGGTCGCCGACGCGGTGGCCAAGATGGGGCTGAAGCACGTCGTCATCACCTCGGTGGACCGGGACGACCTGTCGGACGGCGGCGGCGCGCACTTTGCTGCGGTGGTTCACGCCATCCGCGCGGCGGCGCCCGGCACGACGATCGAAATCCTCACGCCGGACTTCCTGCGCAAGGCGCCCACCGCGGCGGAAATCGTCATCGACGCGAAGCCCGACGTCTTCAACCACAACCTGGAGACCGTGCCACGGCTTTATCTCTCGATCCGGCCCGGCGCGCGATACTACCACTCGCTGCGCCTGCTTGAGCGGGTAAAGGAACGTGACCCCAACCAGTTCACCAAGTCCGGCCTCATGGTGGGGCTGGGCGAGGCCAAGGAAGAGGTCATGCAGGTCATGGACGACATGCGTTCGGCCGGCGTCGACTTCCTGACCATCGGCCAATATCTCCAGCCGACCCGCAAGCATGCCGCGATCGACCGCTTCGTCACGCCCGACGAGTTCAAGGCTTACGAGGAAATCGCGCGGGCCAAGGGCTTCCTGATGGTTTCGGCGAGCCCGCTGACCCGCTCGTCGCACCACGCCGGCGAGGACTTCGCGCGTCTCAAGGCCGCGCGGCTGGCCAAGGACGCGGCGGCCTAGGACTTGCCGCGCTATCATATCGAAAAGGTGCTGCCTTACAGCCCCGACCAGCTATTCAAGCTGGTCGGCGACGTGGACGCCTATCCGGACTTCGTGCCGTGGATCCAGTCCATGCGCACCTGGAACGCGCGGACGGACGGGGAGGCCGTGACCGTCGTAGACGCCCAGGCTGGGGTCGGGTTCTCCTTCCTGAAGGAGAAGTTCTCGACGCGGGTGCGGCGCGACGCCCTGGCGCGCCAGATCGACGTTCAGCTTCTGTCAGGCCCGTTCAAGCACCTGGCGAACCGTTGGCGCTTCGTCGAGGCGCCCGGCGGCGGCACGAAGATCGAGTTCGACATCGACTTCGAATTTAAGTCCCGGCTGCTGTCGGGCATGCTCACGGCCAATTTCCACCATGCGGTGGACAAGCTCATCGCCTGCTTCGAAGGGCGAGCGAGGGCGCTCTACCCCGCCGCGACCTAGGTCATGCGGTCGCGCAGAGCCTGCAAGGCGGCCTGGATGGCCTGTTCCTGAATCTCGGCGCGCGTCACTCCGTCGAAGAGTTCGCCACGATGCAGCAGCGCCTGGTTCGAGCGCGCAGTCGCGATGTGGACGGTCCCGACCGGCTTCATCGCCGTCCCGCCTCCGGGGCCCGCGATGCCGGTGACGGCCACGGCGACGTGGGCGTTCGAGGCCTCCAGCGCGCCCTCGGCCATCATCCGCGCGACCGGCTCCGAGACGGCGCCGAGATCGGCGATCAGGTCGCCAGGGACCCCCAGCAGCTCTTGCTTGGCCCGGTTGGTATAGACGACGAAACCACGCTCGAAGACGTCGGACGCCCCGGGGATCGAGCAGATGGCGCCTGCCACCAAGCCGCCGGTGCAGCTCTCGGCCGTGACGATGCGCAGGGAACGTTCACGAGCCTCGTCGATCAGCAGTCGCGCCAGGGTTTCGATCTCAAGGGAAAACATCGCGTGACTCCAACAGGCTCTAGGCAAGGACAAGGGCAGACCACAACATCGCCCGCACCCGTCACACAAGCCGATTCGGAAGTATGACCGCAGCAGATCAAGCCCAGCGGCCGACCGCGTCCATCTCTCCCGTCCTGTTTGCGGTCACGACTTTCGCCAGCGCGGGCCTGGTGTTCATGGTCCAGCCGATGGTGGCCAAGCTGGTGCTGCCGCTGCTGGGCGGAAGTCCGTCGGTCTGGAACACGTCGATCGCCTTCTTCCAGACGGCGCTGCTCGCCGGCTACGGCTATGCGCATCTTCTCCAGAGGATTCGCTCAGTGCGGGCGCAGGCGGTGGTGCACGTCGCCGCGCTTCTCTTTGCAGCGTTGGCCTTGCCGCTGCGGGTGACCGGAGCGCTGGGCGAGCCGTCGTCAGACCATCCTTCGCTCTGGCTCCTGGGCGTTCTGACCATCTCGATCGGCGCGCCCTTCGCAGTCCTATCGGCCACGGCGCCCTTGGTGCAGGCCTGGCACGCCCGCACGGTGCACGCCGAGACGGGGGCTGAACCCTACGTGCTCTATGCGGCGTCCAACCTAGGCAGCTTGTTGGCGCTGCTCGCCTATCCGGCCCTCGTCGAGCCGCTGTCTACGTTGAGGGGACAGACCCTCGGCTGGAGCAGCGGCTATGTAGCGTTCGTGCTCCTGATGGCGGTCCTGGCGCTGTTCGTTTCTAGGGCGCGGGTGGCCGAGACGCAGGACGCGGTGAGTGCAAGTCCGGCTCCGAGCTGGAACCGTCGCCTGTCCTGGATCGGGCTTGCGGCGCTCCCGTCCAGCCTCATGCTGGGGGTGACCACACACATCACGACCGATGTGGCCTCGGCGCCGTTTCTTTGGGTCATCCCCCTAGCGCTCTATCTGGCGACCTTCATCATCGCCTTCTCAGAAAAGCCGCTGATACCGCCGCAGGTGACCTTGCCGCTTCAGGCGGCCGCGGTGGTGGCCTGCGTTCTGATCCTGCCGTTCCGCAGCGCCAATTTCCCGCTGCAGCTCTTCATCCATCTGGCGTGCTTCTTCCTCACGGCGCTGATGTGCCATCAGGCGTTGGTGGCCCGCCGACCCGAGCCGGGCCGCCTGACCGAGTTCTATCTTTGGATGTCGTTCGGCGGGGTGATCGGCGGCGCTTTCAACGCCTTCCTGGCGCCGGTGATCTTCAGCAATGTCTGGGAGTACCCTTTAGTGCTGGCGCTGGCCTGCCTCGCCCGGCCGGGTTTTGGCCCGATTGAGCCGTGGCGCTGGATGACCTTCGTCGGCGCGGTCGCCGCCGCGGCCATCGCGCCCATCATCGCTGTCCGGTGGGGCGCGGAACAGAACCGGATCCTGATCTTCGCGCTGCTTGCTGGGGCAGGGGTCTGCGCCTTCGTGATCCGACGCAGGATGATCACCTTCTTTGGGCTGGTGGTGATCCTGTCGCTGTCCGCCCAGATGATCGGCGATCGCGTCGATGTCCGGCAGAGCTGGCGCAGCTTCTTCGGCGTCCTGCGACAGTCGGAGATGCCGGTCGCGGCCATGAAGGGGCCAGTGAAGATGCTGTCCCACGGCACGACCTTGCACGGCGCGCAGGCGCAGCATCCCGACTACGACTGCCGTCCGCTCGTCTACTACGCTCCCGAGACGCCGATCGGTCAGGTCTTCACCCACGACTTCTATGAAGCGCCGCCTCGGCGGATCGGTGCAGTGGGGTTGGGGACCGGCGCGGTCGCCGCCTATACGCGCCCCGGCGATCATCTGACCTTCTTCGAGATCGACCCCCTGGTGGTCCGCATCTCCACGGACAAGCAGCACTTCACCTATACGACCAGCTGCGCGCAGGGGCAGATCGACTATGTCATCGGTGATGCGCGCCTGACGCTGGCCAAACAGCCGGACCAGGCGTTCGACATCCTGCTGATCGACGCGTTCTCGTCCGATGCGGTGCCGGCGCACCTGCTCACGGTCGAGGCCATGAGGGGCTATCTTGCGAAGCTGAAGCCGAACGGGGTGTTGATCGTGCACCTGTCGAACCGCAATCTCGAACTGCGTTCGCCGGCGATGGCCGTGGCCGAGGCGGCCGGTGGCTATGCGCTGATCCAGCGCCACGATGCGCCGGACGGATCCCCGCCGCTGTGGGAATCATCGGAGGACGCGATGATTGTGACCCGCAATGTCGCGGCGATGGCCCCCTTCGAGGCCGACAAGCGGTGGTCCCAGACTGATCCCACCGCCGCGCGTCCTTGGACCGACGACTACATGAACCTTCCGGGCGCGTTCTACGCGCAGATGAAGATCCTCTGGCCCTGGCTGCCCTAGGCGAGGGTCTCCACCGCCACGATGGCCTGGGCCAGAAGACCCTCCTGACGGCCGGTGAAGCCCATGCCCTCGGTCGTGGTGGCCTTCACGCTGATCCGGTCGAGCGGGACGTCCAGCAGTTCGGCCAGGCGCAGGCGCATGGCGTCGCGGTGAGGCCGGATTTTCGGTCGCTCACAGATCAGCGTGACATCGGCATTGATGATCCGGCCGCCCTTCATCGTCAGGATTTCGACTGCATGACGCAGGAACCTGTCGGATGAGGCGCCCTTCCACTGCGGATCGCTGGGTGGAAAGTGCTCGCCGATGTCGCCTTCGCCGATCGCGCCGAGGATTGCGTCAGTGAGGGCGTGAAGCCCCGCGTCGGCGTCGGAGTGACCGATCAAGGTCTGATCGTGCTCGATCCGCACCCCGCAGAGCCAGACCTCTTCGCCCGCGCCCCAGCGGTGCGCATCGACGCCCTGGCCGACGCGGGTGACGCGTTGCAGACCGATCAGCCGCTCGGCCATCTCGAAGTCCTCCGGGTAGGTCAGTTTCATCAGCATCGGGTCGCCGGGCGTAAGCATCACCTGGCCGCCGAATCTCTCGGCCACCGAAGCATCGTCCGTGGGCTCCTCATCGCCGGGCCAGGACGCGTAGGCGTCGCGCAGATAGCCGAGACGGAAGGCCTGTGGCGTTTGGACGCGCCACAGATTCTCGCGTGAAACCGTTGCAGTCACGGTAGGGCCGCCACGCTTTAACGTGTCGGCCACGGGAACGGCCGGCGCTGCCCCGTCGTTCTCAGTCAACGCTGAGAGAAGGGCTGCGACATGGGTGGGCTTCACGAATGGCCGCGCGGCGTCATGCACAAGAACTGGCGTGCGCTCGCCGGCGACTAGGTTAGAGAGGCCCGCTTGAACCGACTTGGCCCTGGTGGCCCCGCCGAGAACGGCCCTGGCTCCTGGAATTCCAACCAACAACGCAGTGGTCGGTTCCAATCGATCTGCGGTTGTTACGACCACAACCTCCTGGGCGCCGGCCGCAACCAGCGCTTCTACCGACCAGGAGAGAACTGGCCGTCCTCCCAAAGAACGCCAGGGCTTCGGAACGCCCGGACCGGCTCTCGTGCTGGCGCCGGCGGCCACAATCACGGCTGAAAAAGACATGACGTTTGTTTAGGGGCCTGAAGCCTTCTGTTCCAGGCTTTACGGCGCTGCACAATTTGCCTAAAAGAGAGGCGGTAGGGGTGACTGAAAAATGAGCACAAGGCTCACTGTTGGGAATGTCGAGGTTGGCGGGCGCGCATGGATCGCCCCAATGACCGGCGTTTCCGATCTGCCGTTCCGCAAGGCCGCCAGCAAGCTGGGCGCGAGCTACGTGGCGACGGAGATGGTCGCCTGCGCCGAATTCGCGAAGGGCCGCGCCGATGTGGTGCGCCGCGCGGCGGTGGGCGAGGGCCTACCGCTGATGGTCGTCCAACTGGTCGGGCGTGACCCGGCCCATATCGCGTCGGGCGCCAAGCTGGCCGCGGATGCTGGCGCCCAAATCATCGACCTCAATTTCGGATGCCCCGCGAAGGAGGTGACCGGCGTCCTTTCCGGCTCGGCCCTGATGCGTGAGCCCGAGCTCGCCGAAGCTCTGGTGGCCGCCGCCGTCGATGCGGTGGACGTGCCGGTCACCGTGAAGATGCGTCTGGGCTGGGACGAGCAATCGAAAAATGCGCCGGACATCGCGATGCGGGCGCAGGCCCGGGGCGCACAGGCCGTGACTGTGCACGGCAGGACCCGGGCGCAATTCTACAAGGACGTCGCCGATTGGAGCGCCGTTAAAGCTGTATCGGCCGCTGTCACAATTCCGGTCATAGTCAATGGTGATATCACCGACGGCGCCAGCGCGGAGCGCGCGCTGGCCGCTTCGGGAGCCGACGCCGTCATGATCGGACGCGGAGTTTACGGGCGTCCTTGGGTCGCCGCCCAGATCGAGGCGGGGCTGAAGGGCGCGTCGTTTGAAGAGCCGGACGCCGAGGCCCGGCTGTCGATTGCGATCGACCACTTCCGTGACAGCTTGAGCTTCTACGGAGATCGCCTGGGCTTGCGGATCTTCCGCAAGCACCTGGCCTCTTACATCGAGAACGCGCCCTGGCCGGCCTCCGCCGAGGCCCGGCGCTCGGCGCGCTCGACCCTGTGCCGCATGGACGATCCGCTCGAAGTCGAGGCGGGCTTGATCGCCCTGTGGCGTGACCCTGAAACGAGGCTGGCCGCATGAGCACCCAGAACTACGCGACCCAGAACCTGATCGACCTTGACCTGTTGAAGGCGTCCGCATTCGACGCGTCTCCAGAACCTTCCCTTGTCGTCAGCCAGGACGGCGCGCTGGTCGCGGTCAACGAGGCGGCCGAAGCTCTCTTCGGCCAGGGCCTGGCGCTGCTGACCCGCGGGCGCTTCGGCGCGGCCCTGCCGGCCGGTTCGGCGCTGGTCTCGCTGTTCGAGCGCGCGCGCGCGGAGGGGGTTCGGGTTCGGGAGCGCGGCGTAGAGATCAGCCTGTTCGGCCACCCGTCGTTCCAGGCCGACGGCGCGGCTGTGCCGCTGGCCGACGGCGCGGTGCTGTTGACCTTGCATGTCCACGGTCGCGCTCTTGGCAGCGACGGCAATGGCGCCGAGCAGGCAGGCCTGCGGACCATCGTCGGCCTCGGGCACATGCTTGCTCACGAGATCAAGAACCCGCTGGCGGGAATTCGCGGCGCCGCGCAACTGCTGAAGACCGGCGCACGGGTCGAGGATGCGCCGCTTGCCCAGCTCATCGTCGACGAGACCGATCGCATCCGCCGGTTGGTCGATCGCATGGAGGCGTTCTCCGACGACGCCTTGCCCGACAGCAAGCCGATCAACATCCACCAGGTGCTGGATCGCGTGAAAGCGCTGGCGGCGAACGGCGTGGCTGACGGCTTGCAGCTTTCCGACCATTACGACCCGTCGCTGCCTCCGGCCTATGGCGACGAGGATCAGCTTATCCAGATTTTCCTGAACCTGGTGAAGAACGCCGCCGAGGCCGCGCACGGCCGTGGCGACGGCCGAGGGGTCATCACGATCCACACCGCATATCGCCATGGGGTGAAACTTCGCGCGGCCAAGGGGCAGAGCCTACGCGGCGCGCCCCTGGAGGTGCGGATCCAGGACAACGGCCCCGGCGTGCCGGGCCATCTCCGCGAGAGCCTGTTTCAGCCGTTCGTGAGCACGAAGGCCAATGGCGCCGGGCTGGGCCTGGCGCTGGTGACCAAGCTGGTCTCCGGCCATGGCGGACTGATCGATTTCGAATCTGAACCGGGCCGCACGACTTTCCGAGTCCTGCTGCCGATCGCGTCTGAAGAGGAAGTTCCGGCATGAACGCCGTCGCCAACGCCAGCAAGAAGATCCTGATCGCTGACGATGACTCGTCCATCCGGCTGGTCCTGAGCCAGGCCTTCACACGGCTGGGCTATCAGGTCCGCGCGACCGGCAACGCCACGACCTTGCTGAAATGGGTGTCGGACGGGGAGGGGGATCTGGTCGTGACCGACGTGGTCATGCCCGATGAGAACGTCTTCGACGTCCTGCCCCGTATCCGCAAGGAGCGGCCGCGCCTGCCCGTCATCGTGATGAGCGCGCAGAACACCTTGCTGACCGCGGTGAATGCGGCCGAGGTCGGCGCTTTCGACTATGTGTCCAAGCCGTTTGATCTCGACGACATGACGTCTGCGGCGCGTCGGGCCCTGGCCCGGCCGGCCGACACGGAGGCTTCCAAGGCCCAGGCCCGCGCCATGCGCGACGAGCGCCTGCCGCTCATCGGTCGTTCCGGGCCGATGCAGGACGTCTACCGCACCATCGCCCGCTTGGTTGGCGCGGACCTGACCGTGCTGATCCTTGGCGAAAGCGGCACCGGCAAGGAGCTGGTCGCCCGGGCGCTGCACGATATGGGGCGTCGCAAAGACGGCAAGTTCGTCGTGATCAATCTGGCCGCAGTGCCGCGAGAGCGGGTCGAGGCCGAGTTGTTCGGCCGGGACGACGGCGACTATGGCAAGCTGGTCGAGGCTGACGGCGGCACGCTGTTCCTCGATGAGATCGGCGACATGCCGCTCGACGCCCAGACTCGCCTGCTGCGAGTGATCGACGGCTCCGAACAGTCCGTGAACCCGAAGACCGGCCGCCCGCCGAACGTGCGGATCATCGCTGCGACAAATCGCGATCTGCGCGCCCTGATCCAGCAGGGGCTGTTCCGCGAGGACCTGTTCTTCCGTCTGAACGTCGCGCCCCTGCGCCTGCCCCCGCTGCGCGACCGGACCGAGGACATCCCGGACCTGGCGCGCGCGTTCCTGCTGCGCGCCAATAGGGAAGGGCTGCCGGCCAAGACCATCGACGCCGGGGCGCTGGAGCGCCTGAAGCTGCACGCCTGGCCCGGCAACGTCCGCGAACTGGAGAACCTAGTCCGCCGGATCTGCGCGCTTTATGCGGAGGAACTGATCACCGCCCGCATCGTCGAGCGCGAACTGGCCGACCAGCAGCCGGTGGTCCAGGGGCATGAGGGGCCCGTCACCCTGGCGATGCTCGTCGAGCGTCACCTGGGAGGCTACTTCGCCGAGCAACCGGACGGTATTCCGCCCGCGGGGCTCTATGATCGGGTGCTGGAGGAGGTGGAGCGCCCCCTCATCCAGCTCACGCTTTCGGCCACTCGCGGCAATCAGGTCCGCGCCGCCGAGATCTTGGGCCTCAACCGCAACACCTTGCGCAAGAAGATCCAGGACCTCGGCGTCGAGATGGCTCGCAACCGCCGTTAGGCGTCGACGGTCACCGAAGAGGCGCCGGCGCCGGCCACGGTGCGGCGCCGGGCCTCGACGGCTTCGGCGAGCTCAGCCAGCAACTGGGCCGAGGTGTCCCAGTCGATGCAGCCGTCGGTGATGCTCTGGCCATAGGTCAGGGGCTGGCCTTCAACCAGGTCCTGGCGGCCGGCGACGAGGTGACTTTCGATCATCAGGCCGACGATGCGTTGGTCGCCGCCGGCGACCTGAGCTGCGACATCGCGGGTCACGGCGGGTTGGTTTTCAGGCTTCTTGCTGCTGTTGGCGTGACTAACGTCGATCACCAGGCTCTGGCGCAGGCCGCTGGCGGCCAACTCCGCGCAGGCCGAGGCCACGCCCGTGGCATCGTAGTTCGGGGCCTTCCCGCCACGCAGCACGACATGGCTGTCCTCGTTTCCCTTCGTTGCGGCGATAGCGGCCCGCCCGTCCTTGCCGACCGCCAGGAAATGGTGCGGCTGACTTGCGGCCTTCACCGCGTCGACGGCGATGCGCAGATTGCCGTCGGTTCCGTTCTTGAAGCCGACCGGGCAGGAGAGGCCCGAGGCCATCTCGCGATGGATCTGGCTCTCGGTCGTTCGCGCCCCGATGGCGCCCCAGCTCACGAGATCGGCCAGATACTGCGGCGTCGTCACGTCGAGGAATTCGACGGCGGCGGGCAGACCGAGTTCGTTCACCTGCAACAGCAGGCGGCGGGCTAGGGGAAGGCCCTCATCGATCCGGAAGGTCCCGTCCAGATACGGGTCGTTGATCAGGCCCTTCCAGCCCACAGTCGTCCGCGGCTTTTCGAAGTAGACGCGCATGACGATTTCGAGCTGACCGGCGAAACGTTCGCGCTCGGCGGCGAGGCGGCGAGCGTAGTCCATCGCCGCGGCCGGGTCGTGGATCGAGCAGGGGCCGATCACGACGATGAGCCGGTCGTCGCGGCCGTGCAGGATTTCGTGCATCCGCTTGCGAGCGGAAGAGACGGTCGATCGTACGCGGGTGCTGGCCGGCAGATCGCCCATCACTTCGTCGGGGGCGGCGAGGGGCTTGATCTCGAGGATCCGTAGGTCGTCAGTCGAGGTGGTCAAGTTGCGCTCCGGGTGGTTTCAGCTCCGGCGGCGCAAAAGAAAAGCCGCCAGGTGCTGGCGGCTGGGTGGGTCTTGCGTCCTATGACAGCTTGCTGTCGCGCGATCCCCTTCCTCCGCCAGCGGCATCGGAATAGCCAAAATACCAAAACGAATATTGGCTGGTGGCGAGGATCATCACGAAAACAGATAACGCAGTCTTCCAGCCTTGTCACCCGGCGCAATGGCCGCACGGAATGGTGACGCTTCTGGGCAACATCGCTGTTGAATTGAGAGCACAGTCCATTAGTTTTGCCGCTAAATGGCGTTTCTGAGTCACGAAGGCGGATCTCAAACAGCGCCCGCCGCGCGATTCTGGCGGGCGCTCCAGTCCCGCTATGTGCTCGGCGGCGGTTATGCGGTGGCGGCGTTGCTTACCGCGGTGGCCATTCTTCTGGCCGCCTCGCCGCCAGAGACCGGTCCGCTTTCGTCGGCTTCCAAGAGCATCCTCCTCATCCTTGCGCTGAACCTGGTGCTGATCCTGGCGCTGGCCGTGCAGGTCGGCCTGCGGGTGATGGCGCTGTTGCGCGCGCGCTCCAGCGATCCTGCGGCCCGGTTGCACGTACGCTTCGTCACGCTGTTCGCCATGGCCGCCATGGCGCCGGCCATGGTCGTCGCGCTGTTCTATACGGTGCTGGTCAATCGAGGCGTCGAGAACTGGTTTTCCGAACGAGTCCAGACCGTGGTCGAGAACTCGGCGACGGTGATGCGCTCTTATGTCGAGGACCAGACGCGGTTCGTCGAGGACCATGTGTCGCTGATGGCGGTCGACCTGAACAGGGCCGCGCCGGCCCTGCAGGCCAGTCCCGTGACCTTCAGCCATTTCCTGGCTTACCAGGCCTCCTATCACGCCTTTCCGGCCGCTTATCTGATCGACCGGGAAGGCCGGATCCTGGCTCGCGCCGAGGCAGTTGACGCGCCTCGCTTCTTGTCGCCGCCGCCATCGAGCTTCGCCGCCGCGGACGAGGAGGGCGTAATCTCCGTGTCGCCGAACCTGACGCGGGCGCTCTACAAGCTATCGGCCTATCCTGACGCTTACCTCTATGTGACCCGCCCCGTTCAGGCCGGGATTGTCAGTCAGTTGCACGAGGCCGACCGATCGGTGACGGCTTATCGAGAGGCGGCCGAAAGTCGGCAGCAAATTCAAAGAGTTTTCGCGCTTTCCTACATCGAGACAGCCATGCTCGTGCTCGTTGGCGCGGTGTGGCTTGGGATGGGTGCGGCTAGCGCCATCTCGGCTCCGGTCGGGCGGCTGGTCCAGGCGGCCGGGAGGGTCGCCGGCGGTGACCTGGACGTCCGCGTTGATACGTCCAAGGACCCTGAAGAGCTCGCCGTTCTGTCGCGGGCTTTCAATAGCATGACCCATGATCTTCAGGCGCAGCAGGCGGCGCTGAAGCGTGCCGGCGACGAGGCCGAGGAGCGGCGGCAGTTCATCGAGACCGTGCTGGCGGAGGTGTCGGCCGGGGTTATCGGCCTGGATCCGCACGGCCGCATCTCGGCGGTGAACCGGCAAGCGCGCCTGCTGCTGGACCTGCCCGACGGCCCGACCAGCGGCGCAAGGCTGGCCGACCTGGCGCCCGAGTTCGTGGCCATCGCCGAACATGCCGACATCGCCGGTGAGGCCGAGGAAGAGGTCGACGTGGCGCGAGCCCGCGAAACGCATCGCCTGCGGGTACGGGCCAGCCGCTCTGAAAGCGGTCTGGTGCTGACTTTCGACGACATCACGCGGCTGGTCTCGGCGCAGCGGAACGCGGCCTGGCGCGACGTAGCCCGGCGGATCGCACACGAGATCAAGAACCCGCTGACGCC
>JAEXKM010000029.1 GCA_023445705.1 Pseudomonadota bacterium | reverse complement strand
ACGTATCGATATTGCGAGTCATTCGCAAATGGAGATCGACATGGCCATTGGCCCATTAGCCGCCGCCAGCCTGCGGGTAGGACCGCCGGGTCTGGTGCTCTCCGAGCAACTGGTGCTGGCGGGCCTGCGATCCTGGGCTGGAGCGCGTATGGCCAAGCAGGAGCCCCAAACCCTCGTCCGCCCAGGTCTGACCCACATGGCGTCACGGCCAGTGGCGACGGTGTTCGTGGCGCTGATGGAGCGGATTGAGCGACAGGCGCGCCGGGCGATGCAGGTCCATTGCATCGCTTGCAGCGGCTATTCGGAGGACGAGCAGAGACTGGTCCTGGCCTGCGGCGTCTCGCGCTCGGCGCCGGAGATCGCCCTGCAACTGCTGGCGCCGCTGGTGACGCAGCCTGAGACGCCGGTGCTCCTGGCCCGAACGCTCAATGTCGCGCTACGCAACGCCGGATATCGCCTGCCGGTGCGGCTGTGGGACGATGACGAGGCGATCGCCGCGACCATCCACTAGGATTTTCGCCGCCTCGCAGGCATGGATGGGCGGCGATGGAGAGTCACCAGATGAGCCAGGACGATCAGGACTTTGACGGCGGCGGCTACGACGTCGACGACTGGTCGCGGCTGCGGCCCTTCGCGGGACGCGCGGCGCAGCTCGAGGACGTGCAGGCCAAGGCGGCGGTCTTCGCCCTCGGCGACACTGAGGGCGCCCAGCCCATCGACATGGAGCTGCCCCAGCCGGTCATCTGGTGGGACGACGACGGCGAGGTCGCGGCCGTCGCGGTCCAGGCCGAGGCGCACACCACCGCGGACGGCGAGATCATGGAAGTTCTGGGGCTAATCCTGCCGGATGGAGCCGGTGCGGTGGCCTTGCTGGAAGATGTCGATCTGGTCGACGACAGCGATCCGGTCTGGCGCAAGCTCGTCACCGAGGCGATCGGCGACGAGACCGGCGAAGAGGCCGATTAGGCGCTGGCCAAGGCGCTCTGGAAGAGGATCGCGCCGTCGGCCGAGCCGAGCTCGGTCTCGAAGGCTCGGTCCGGGTGCGGCATCAGCCCGATCACGTTGCCCTGCTTGTTGACGATCCCGGCGATGTCGCGCGACGAGCCGTTGGGATTGTCGAGGTAGCGGAAGACCACCTGGCCCTCGCCCTCGAGCCGGTCGAGGGTTTCCTCGTCGGCGAAGTAGTTGCCCTCGCCGTTTCCGACGGTCATCTCCACCTGGCGGCGGCCCGCATAGCCGGCGGTGAAGCGCGTCTGAGCGTTGGTCACCTCAAGGCCGACCGGCTTGCAGACGTATTTGAGCTTTTCGTTCCGCAGCAGCGCGCCCGGCAGCATCTTCGACTCGGTCAGCACCTGGAAGCCGTTGCAGATCCCGACCACGGCGACGCCGCGATCGGCGGCGGCGCGAACCTCGCTCATCACCGGCGAGAGCGACGCCATGGCCGCGCAGCGCAGGTAGTCGCCATAGGAGAAACCGCCCGGCAGGACGATCAGGTCGAGCCCTTGCGGCAGCTGCGTTTCGGCGTGCCACACCATGTCGACCTTCGCTCCGGTGGAGCGCTCGACGGCGACCTTGCAGTCGCGATCACAGTTGGAACCGGGGAAGACGATGACGGCGGCTTTCATGGCGCGGCTCCTAGCAGGGTTTCCTCTAAATGTCGCTATGGCGCGGCGACGCAAGACGCCTGCGTCATCGCGCTCAGACCTTGCCCGCCAACAGAGCCTTGGCGGCGACCGGCTTCAGCCGCAGGTCGGGTATCTCGCTGAACGCCAGGTCGGCGACGCCGAAGTATTCGGCCTGGTTGGCGGCGCACCAGTCGGTGGTCACGATCCGCGGGGTGTCGCCCGATTGCGGCCCGATGCTCTGGGCATAGAGGAAGTCGCCGTTGCGCTTTTCGAAGGGCATCGGGCGATCTTGGTTGGCGCGCTCAAAGAACCCGGCCAGCCGCCCGCGGGAGACTTCCGCCACCATCAGCTTGCCCTCGAAGCGCACGACCGCGTCGAAGGCGTAGCGTGAAACTGGCCCGGCCGGCAGGCCGGCGCCCAGGGTCGTGTGACCGATGAAGCCGGCGTCGGCGTTCGCGGCCTGGGCCATGGCGACGGCGACCGCGCGTCCGGTGTCGCCGAGCGAGAGTGCGCGAGGCGAGACGCCCAGCACGGTTTTCTCGTCCTCGGTCAATGTCTGCGCCAGGACAGTGTCGATCAGGCCCGAAAGGCGCGGCGAGGGCGCGGCCTCCAGCGCAACGCTCTTTGAGATCGCTTCGGCCGACCCGTCGGCCCTCAGGGTCACGACGGTGAAGGCGTTGCTCCAGGATCCCGTGTGCACATAGAGGTTTCCACCCTGCCGATGCTGGAACAGCAGATGATTGTGGCCGCCGATCATGGGCACGCCACGCGGCAGCAGCGGCAGGATCTCGCGATCAGCCGCCACCCCTGCATGGCTCATCACCATGGCCAGATCGGCCCCGGCCAGCGCGGCCGGAAGGTTCGCGCGCGCCCAGGCGCCGGGCGCTAGGATGTCCAGGTTCGGGCGACTGGCGGCGGGGTAGGTGTTCAGCGAATTGGTGGCGACGCCAACGACACGGAGCGTCCGGGATCCGAAGGGGACGACCCCGGTGCTCGAAGCGTAGGGCGCCTTGGTCCGCGCATCGACGATGGTGCTGACGACCGTGACGCCCAGACCGCGCAGGCGTGCGACGACGTCGGCCAGGTCTGGCGTGATGTCGTTGTCGTGGTTGCCCAGGTTGACGATGGTCGGCGCGATCTTGGCCGCTTCGCGCAGGAAGGCCCAGTCGATGGCGCCGTCGGAGCGCACGGCCGCGACATTGCCGTGCTCGAAGATGTCGCCGTTGATCGCGATGACGTGGGGAACCGGCAGAGCGGCGACTTCGGCC
>JAEXKM010000021.1 GCA_023445705.1 Pseudomonadota bacterium | reverse complement strand
CCTCGAGGCCAGACTGGACGCCGCAGGCCTGGATCGCGCACGCGCCGCAGCCGTCGAGGCCAAGGGCGCGGCGACCGCGGCCCTGGCCGACCAGGGCGCCGAGGCCGGCGAGGTTCGCCTGACCTTGCGGCTGCGATACGAGGGCGCCGACGCCGAACTGCCGATCGCCTTCGGCGAGCTTGCGGAGATCAAGGCGAGCTTCGAGACCGCCCACAAGCGGCTGTTCGGGTTCGTCGAGCCCGCACTGCCGATCGTCATCGCGTCGGTGGAGGCCGAGGCGGTGAGCGGCAGAATGCATGCTTTCCCTCCCCTTCGTGGGGAGGGTGAATCGGCGCGAAGCGACGAGACCGGTGGAGGTCTTCGTGTGTCGGCAGGCCCCACCCTGGCCGCTGTGCGGCCTGTCCCTCCCCATGAAGGGGAGGGAGGAGAACGGACGCGGATGTTCTTCGACGGCGCGTGGACGGACGCGCCTGTGGTCGCGGCCGACGAGGTGGAGGCCCTGCCCGGCCCGGCATTGGTCGTGCGCAAGGATACGCAGATCACCGTTTCGCCAGGCTGGACGGCCAGGAAGGGGCCAGACGGCATGATCGTCCTGGACCGGGACGGCGCGACGCGGACCGCGAGGCTGGCGCTCGACAAGGCCGACCCGATCACCCTGGAGCTGTTCAACAAGCGCTTCATGGGCGTAGCCGAGGCGATGGGGGCGGCGCTGGAGCGGACCGCGCACTCGGTGAACATCAAGGAGCGGCTGGATTTCTCCTGCGCGCTTTTCGATGTCGACGGCGGGCTGGTCGCCAACGCGCCGCACATGCCGGTGCACCTGGGCTCCATGGGCGCCAGCGTGCGGGCCGTGCGCGACCGCCACGCGAACCTGGCGCCGGGAGACGCCTTCGCCCTGAACAATCCCTATGCCGGCGGCACGCACCTGCCCGACATCACCGTGGTGATGCCGGTCTTCGTCGAGGGGCCAAGTCCAGCCTTCTACGTGGCCGCGCGCGGTCACCACGCGGACGTGGGCGGCATACAGCCGGGCTCCATGCCGCCGTTCTCCCACACCCTGGAAGAAGAAGGCGTACTGCTGGACGCCCTGCCGATCATGCGCGAGGGCGTCTTCCTGGAGAGCGCCGTGCGGGCGGCGCTTGCGTCGGGCCCCTATCCGGCCCGCGCGCCGGACCGCAACCTTGCGGACCTGAAGGCGCAGATCGCCGCCTGCCAGGCCGGAGGGGCGGCGGTCAGCGCCATGATCGCCACCTATGGGGGCGAGGCGGTGAGCGCATACATGGGCTTCGTCCAGGCCAACGCCGCGGCCTCGGTGCGGCGGGCCGTGGGCAAATTGACGGATGGCGAGGCGCGCGTGCCGATGGACGGCGGCGGCGAGATCGTCGTGCGTACGACCGTGGACCCGGCGGCCGGCGAGGCCGTGCTCGACTTCCGGGAATCAGCCGATCAGCTCACCTCGAACTTCAACGCGCCGTCGGCGATCGTCGACGCCGCGGCGCTCTACGTCTTCCGCAGTCTGGTCGACGACGACATCCCACTCAACGCGGGATGCCTAGAACCGCTGAAGATCCTCACCCGCGAGGGCTCGATGCTGGCCCCCCGCTTTCCGGCCGCGGTGGTCGCCGGCAATGTCGAGACCAGCCAGCACGTGGTCGACGCCCTCTATGCCGCGCTGGGTGTGATGGCCAACGCCCAGGGCTCGATGAACAACTTCACCTTCGGCGACGAACACCGCCAGTATTACGAGACCATCTGCGGCGGCGCCGGAGCGACCGCGACTCAGGCTGGGACCAGCGCCGTCCATACGCACATGACCAACTCGCGCCTGACCGATCCCGAGATCCTGGAGCGCCGCTTCCCGGTTCGGGTGGAGGCGTTTGCGGTGCGCAAGGGCTCGGGCGGAGCCGGAGCGCAGGCCGGCGGAGACGGGGCGTTGCGGCGCATCCGCTTCTTGGCGCCTATGGATGCGGCCCTGCTATCGACCCGCCGCGAACATGCGCCGCAGGGTCTGGCGGGCGGAGGCGCGGCGTTTCCTGGTCAGCAACGTTTGATCACGGCGTCAGGCGCGGTAAAGAAACTCCAAGGTTGCTTTTCGCTTAAGGTGTCTCCCGGCGACGTCATCGAGATCGAGACGCCGGGCGGCGGCGGGTTCGGGGCCCGCGCCTGATCCACCCAATTCGAGGTACCATGTCCGCACTTCTCTTCGCCCTCGCCTTCCTGGCTCAGGATCCCGCGGCGTCCGCCGCTTCGCCCGCGCCGGCCGCTCAGGAATTGCCCTGGCCGCCGGGGGCGCCGCGCGACGACTACGGGCTGGTCTCGTTCTGTCACGGGGCGCTCTCAGGCTATCTGGAGCTGCACGACCGGGTCATGCCGGAGGTCACGCGGATCGAGACGACCTATCGTCCCCCGGGCCGGACCCTGTCCGAGGACATGAAGGTCTATGCCGAGATGGACAAGCAGGCTCGCAAGGACCTGAAACTGTTCGAACGCGCCATCGAGGCGGCGGAGAAGGCCAGCATCCGACCGATCGCGCCGATCGGCGCTGCGGCGATCCAGAAGGGCCGGGCCACCTGGGCCGGCGCCGCCAACCTGACCGACGCGCGCATCGCCCAGGAATGGATGAGCTGGTCGTTGCCGGTCCGTTGCGGCCCCACGGCCGAACGCCTGGAGAAGAACGCCAAGCTGATGGGCGCGGCCTTCGACCCGGCCGGCGAGGCGTCGACCGTCACGGACGCCCCCACCAACTAGGCTCTGCGAGCGGCCGCCTTGCGAGCAACGCGGCCACGACAAACTCGCGCCCAAAGACGGCTCGATAGTTCGCCTCCGGATAACTATGGTTTATGTGCGCATCCGGGGGCGCAACCAACGAGAAGAAGACCGGCTTGCCGACTGTCGCCTTTGTCAATCCGAAGGGTGGTGCGGGGAAAACCACCGCGGCCTTGCTGCTGGCTCTTGGCCTGAGCAAGCAAGGCGCCCGCGTGGCGATGATCGATTCCGATCCGAACAAGCCCCTGGTGCACTGGGCCTCGCTGCCCAACCGCCCCGAGAAGGTGAGCGTGCATCCGGCCCCGACGATGGAGGACATGCGCGATGCTCTGCGCGAGGCCCAGCGCAAGCAGCCTGACTGGCTGATCCTCGACACCGAGGGCTCCATCCGGGGCGCCATGGCCTTCACGACCATGCGCCTGGACCTGGTGGTGACCCCGCTGGCCGCGTCGCAACTGGAAGCCATCCAGGCCATCAAGGCCGCAGAGATGGTCGCGCAGTTCGGGCGGCGCGCCGGCCGGCCCCTGCCCCACCGCTGTCTGCTGACCCGCGTCCCGGCGGCCCTGCGCCCACGCTCGCTGAAGGACGTGGTCGAGCAACTGCGCGCCAGCGAGATCGAGATCCTGCCGATCCCGCTGATCGAAAAAGAGGCGTTCCGCACCCTGTTCGCGGTCGGCGGCGGTTTCGACGAGCTGGAACGCAGCGGCGTTAGCGGCGTGCCGGCGGCCCGGGCCAATGCAGACGCCTATCTCGCCTCGATCCTAGAGCTGGTCCGAAAACCTACCGCCGCTTGAAATTCTAGGATCCAACCCGCCTTGAGAGTGGGCGGGATTCGTGAAAATCCGCCCAGGAACGCAACGTAAACCAGCAGGTAAGCCTGTTTCAGTGGTTTGCATCCAATTGTGTCTGTAAAGCTACACTTCTGCACACCTACGCCAAATTGGCCCGCCACGCCAAAACGTTGGCTTTGATTTTTATGGGAATTTCCAGGTCGTTTTCGAACCGTTGGTACGTATTCGACAATACGTCAAAACTTAAACTCCAAATTTTCGCATCACAACCTCAATATACCGGCGTTTTTCCTTTCTGTACGGAAATGAGACTTGCGTTATTGGCCCGTCCCGCGTCTCTGCCCGGCTGCTACCGTCCGTTATTCGACGGAAGTCGTAGTTATATTTAGGGGAAACGCATGCATTGTAGACTTCTCGCCGGAGCCTCCTCCCTCGCGCTCCTGGCGACCCTGGGGCTCGCCGCCCCGGCCAATGCTCAAGACGACGTGTCAGAAGTGACCGAAGTCGTCGTGACCGGCTCTTTCATCGCCGGCACGCCTGAGACCGCAGCCATGCCGGTGAACGTCATCGGCCAAGACGAAATGCAAAAGCAGGGCTCGCCGAGCACCGTCGACCTGCTGAAGTCCATCCCGGCCGTCTCCGGCGTCCTGGGTGAAGCCAACCAATACGCCGCGGCCCAATCGACGGGTTCGGGCAACGTGAACCTGCGTGGCCTGGGCTCCCAGCGCACCCTGGTGCTGATGAACGGCCGCCGCATGGCGATCTCGCCGGGCGCGATCTACGTCGACACCAACATGATCCCGACGGCCGCGATCGGCCGCGTGGAAGTGCTGAAGGACGGCGCGGCCGCGACCTACGGCTCCGACGCCGTCGGCGGCGTGGTGAACTTCATCACCCGTCGGAACCTCAACGGCCTCGAGCTGCAGGGCAACTACTCGTACATCGACGGTTCGGACGGCGACTACACCGTCAGCGCCGCCTATGGCTGGCAAGGCGACAACGCCGACGTGCTGTTCACCGCGGGCTACCGCAAGCGGACCCAGCTGCCGGTGACCGAGCGCGACTTCGCCATGCGCTCCCTGACCGACAACCCGCAAGGCGGCTGGTCGGCGTTCGGCAACCCGGGCATCTATCAGACCCGCGGCGCGGACGGCACCTTCGGCCCCGGCTACGGCACCCTGGTCGATCCGGCCTGTAACGTGATCTCCGGCCCGCTCAGCGCGTCGGGCTGCCAGATGCAGTTCATCGGGTTCAACAACCTGATCGAAGACGAAGATCACTGGCAGATCTACGGCGAAATCAACGCCAACCTGACCGAGAAGACCAAGTTCCACGCCGAAGTCCTGTATGCGGGCCACGACGTGGCGGCCGAACACTCCTCGCCGTCCTATCCGCCGAACAACTATCCGACCTCGGCGATCACCGGCATCACCGAGCGCAACAACGGTTTCTACATCCCGGGCTCCAACCCCGGCCTGCAAGCCCTGCTGGGCCAGCTGAGCGCGACCCAAGCCGCCGCAGCGGCCAACGGCGTGTTCACCTCGATCGCGTGGCGTCCGCTGGGCGTGGGCGGCAACGACCTGTTCGGCGGCGGCTCCAAGCACGACAAGCGCTACTTCGACACCTATCGCGTGTCGGCGGGCTTCAAGGGTGAGTTCGAGCTCGCCGGCGGCATCGGCTGGGACGCCGCTGTCACCTACATGGACTCGAACGCCGAGATTTCGACCCCGGACATCCTGGTCGGCAAGCTGCAACGCGCGCTGATGGGCTTCGGCGGCGACAGCTGCAACGGCTCCGTCGCGGGCCAGAACGGCTGCCTGTGGTTCAACCCGTTCTCGACCGGCACCGCCGGCAACGTGATCGACGGCCGCACCAACCCGGGCTACGTCGCCTCGACCGCCAACAGCCGCGAAGTGCTCGACTACATCTTCGGCGAATACGCCTACAAGATGCGGTCGCAGATGCTGAGCGCCGACCTGGTGTTCAACGGCAAGGTCGATGCGATCGACTTCGGCGCCGGCCCTCTGGCCTGGGCCGCCGGCGGCCAATACCGCTGGAGCGCTGTCGAGCGTAAGAACAACAACGAGTCCAACATCGACGTGATGCCCTGCCCGGACTCGTCGGTGATCGCCAACGCGACCTGCGCGTCGCAAAACGGCCCGCTGAGCTTCTTCGGCGCGACCGGCGACTACGACCTCGACTACTCGGTCGGCGCGGCGTTCGTCGAACTGCAGATGCCGTTCACCGACAGCCTGACCGGCACCCTCGCGGTCCGCTACGAGGACTACGGCGGCAACATCGGCTCGACCACCAACCCGAAGGTCGCTCTGAAGTGGCAAGCCCTGGACTGGCTGGCGTTCCGCGCTTCGGCCGGCACCACCTTCCGCGCCCCGCCGCAGACCCAGATCGCCGACGTTCCGGTCACCAACCTGTCCTACACCACCGTCGCCGGCGGCTATCGCGCCTACGACCTGTGGGGCAACCCGAACCTGGAGCCGGAAGAGGCTACGACGTTCAACGTCGGCGCCCTGTTCGACTTCGGCGACTTCACCGCGTCGATCGACTACTGGAACTTCGACTTCGAAGGTCCGATCAACGCCGAGAACGGCGCTCAGATCGTCAACACGATCTTCCCGAACGGCGCTGCCGGCGCCAACCGCTGCGCCGACCCCGCCTATGCGGCTCTGCGTTCGCGGATCACGTTCGACAACGGCGTCTGCAACGCTGCGGGCATCAACCGCGTGAAGCAGTACTACGTCAACGGTCCGGACATTAAGACCAGCGGCATCGACATCTCGGCCAACTACAAGGTCCGTGACGTCTTTGGCGGCGGCGACATGCAGTTCGGCGCCGAGCTGACCTACGTCTTCGAATTCGAGGTCGCCGAGACCATGATCGAAGGCGTCAAGACCGCCGGCAAGCACGACTATGTCGGTGAGATGGACTACCTCGGCTACGGCTCGCAGCCGCAGTGGAAGGGCAGCGCCTTCGCCGAATACACCCGCGGCGATCACAACCTGCGCTGGACCGTCCGCTACGTCGACAACATGATCGACACCCGCGGCGGCACCTCGACCTTCGCGACCAACCAGAACGGTCTGAAGATCGACGCCTTCGTCACCCACGACCTGGCCTATCGCGTGTTCCTGCCCTGGGACACGACGCTGACGGCTTCGGTGATCAACGTGTTCGACGAAGAGCCGCCGTTCGCCCGTCTGGACCTCAGCTACGACCCGTTCACGGCGAACCCGCTGGGCCGGTACTACAAGCTGGGCGTCACGAAGAAGTTCTAGGATTTCTTCGACAAAGACCCAGGTCTTTGGGGGCGGCTCTTCGGAGCCGCCCTTTCTTTTTGCCTACCCTACATTGAAATTTTTGAGCCGGCTCCCGCGGCAGCATCGACCCTAGGGATTCGCGCCTTGCCGTCGCGTACATACGGGTTTGCCCTCATACCACGTCCTCTAATTTTGTTTTCCGGGGGGCGTTGCCAACGAGCAACACTCTGTCATGGAGCCTCTTTTTGACGGACACGGCAAATTCTCAATGCGGAAAAATATAACAAAACTGACGCAGTTTTCGAAGGAGCGGTACGCTTACGTCGTATATTCTTCGCCGGCGTCAGATAAACAAGGACCTTTTCTCCCCTTCCCGACCCCGTCCAGCCCCGCATGAGGAAAGTTTTTGCTTGTTCAAGCAGTTCCGAACTGCACTTTCCGCGACCAACGCCACGGCGATTATACGAATAACGTAGTTATACATTAGGGGTAGACATGCTGCTTAATAGATACTTGGCGGGAGCCTCATCCATCGCGGTCGTCGCGGCGCTCGGATTTGCTGGCGCTGCTCAGGCGCAAGACACCGCGGAAGTCGCCGAGGTCGTGGTCACCGGCTCGTTCATCGCCGGCACGCCCGAGAACGCCGCCCTGCCGGTCAACGTCATCGGCCAAGACGAAATGCAAAAGCAGGGGTCGCCGTCGACGGTCGACCTGATCAAGTCGATCCCCGCCGTCCAAGGCGCGGTCGGTGAATCCAACCAGTTCGGCGCGGGCCAAGTCACCGGCGCCGGCAGCGTCAACCTTCGCGGCCTCGGCGCCGAGCGCACCCTGGTGCTGCTGAACGGCCGCCGCATGTCGATCGCGCCCGGCACGATCTACGTCGATACCAACCTAATGCCCAGCGCCGCCATCGGCCGGGTCGAAGTGCTGAAGGACGGCGCGGCCGCCACCTACGGCTCGGACGCCGTCGCCGGCGTCGTCAACTTCATCACGCGCAAGAACCTCAACGGCCTGGAACTCTCGGCCGGCTATTCGCTGATCGACGGTTCGGACGGCGACTACAACATCAACGCCGCCTATGGCTGGCAAGGCGACAACGCCGACGTCCTGTTGACCGCCGGCTATCGCCGCCGTTCGGAACTGCCGACCCTGGAACGCGACTTCGCGGTTCGCTCGTTCGAAGAGAACCCGCAAGGCGGCTGGTCGACCTTCGGTAACCCCGGCCTCTACCTGACGCGTAACGCCGCGGGTCAGCCCTTCACGAACCGCTACCTCGATCCCGCCTGTGCGGCGATCTCGGGCCCGGTCACGGCCTCGGGCTGCCAATTCCAGTTCGTCGGTTTCGACAACCTGGTCGAGGACGAAAACCACTGGCAGCTCTACGGTGAGGTCAATGTCGACCTGACCGAGACCACCAAGTTCCATGCCGAAGTGCTGTACGCCGGCCATGACGTCTCGGCCGAAAACTCTTCGCCCTCCTACTCGCCGAACAACTTCCCCTCTTCGGCGCTGACCACTGTCGGCCAAGGCAACGGCTTCTTCATCCCGAGCGCCAACCCCGGCCTGCAGGCGCTGGTCGCCCAGGGGCTGATCGACCCGGCCGTCGCGGCCAACGGCATGATGACCACGGTTTCTTGGCGTCCCCTGGGCGTCGGCGGCAACCCGCTATTCGGCGGCAAGGGCAAGGAAGACAAGCGCGCCTTCGACGCCTACCGGATCTCGGCTGGCTTCAAGGGCAAGTTCGACGTCGCCGGCGGCATCGGCTGGGACGCCGCTGTCACCTATATGGAAAACTCCAGCGACATCGCCACGCCGGACATCCTGGTCGGCAAGATGCAGCTGGCCCTGCGCGGCCTGGGCGGCGACAACTGCACCGGCAACACGCCCGGCCAAAACGGCTGCCTGTGGTTCAACCCGTACTCGACCGGCATCCCCGGCAACGTGCTGACCGGCCAGACCAATCCGGGCTACGTCTCCTCGACGGCCAACAGCCTCGAAGTGCTCGACTATATGTTCGACGAGTACGCCTACAAGATCCGCTCGCAGATGTTCACCGCCGACCTGGTGTTCAACGGCGAAGTCGAGGCGATCGACCTCGGCGCCGGCCCGCTGGCCTGGGCCGCCGGCGGTCAATACCGCTGGAGCGGCATCGAGCGTAAGAACAACAACTACACCAACATCGCCGTCAGCCCCTGTGCAGACTCGTCGGTGATCGCGAACGCCACCTGCGCCTCGCAGAACGGCCCATTCAGCTTCTTCGGCGCCCTGGCCGACTACGACCTCGACTACTCGGTCGGCGCCGGCTTCGTCGAATTGCAGATGCCGTTCACCGACAGCCTCACCGGCACCCTCGCGGTCCGCTACGAGGACTACGGCGGCAACATCGGCTCGACCACGAACCCGAAGGTCGCCCTGAAGTGGCAGGCGACTGACTGGCTGGCGTTCCGCGCCTCGGCCGGCTCGACCTTCCGCGCCCCGCCGCAGACTCAGATCGCCAACACCGCCACCACCAGCCTAGCCTACACCACGGCGGCCGGCGGCTATAAGGCCTACGACCTGTGGGGCAACCCGAACCTGCGTCCGGAAAAGGCCGACACCATCAACCTCGGCGCGCTGTTCCAGTTCGGCGACTTCCGCGCTTCGGTCGACTACTGGAAGTTCAACTTCAAGGGCCCGATCGACAACGAATCCGGCTCGGACATCGTCAACGCGATCTTCCCGTCCGGCCAACCCAACCACTGTAACGACGCGGAATACGCGGCGCTGGTGTCGCGGATCTCGTTCACCGGCGTCTGCAGCGCGGCCAATATCAACCGCGTCCGCATCAACTACATCAACAGCCCGGACATCGACACCAGCGGCATCGACTTCTCGGCCAGCTACACCGCCCGCGACGTGTTCGACGGGGACATGAACTTCGGGATCGATCTGACCTACGTCATCGAATACGTGGTCGACCGCACCGTGATCGAAGGCGTCGAGGTCGCGCCGAAGACCGACTACGCCG
The DNA here is from genome assembly GCA_023445705.1 of Pseudomonadota bacterium. GTDB lineage: Bacteria > Pseudomonadota > Alphaproteobacteria > Caulobacterales > Caulobacteraceae > Phenylobacterium. The sequence goes on along the minus strand of JAEXKM010000021.1, from coordinate 18,457 downwards.
GCACCATGGACTACCTCGGCTACCAGTCGCAGCCGCAGTGGAAGGGCAGCGCCTTCGCCGAATACACCCGCGGCGATCACAACCTGCGTTGGACCGTGCGTTACGTCGACAACATGATCGACACCCGCGGCGGCACCTCGACCTTCGCCACCAACCAGAACGGCCTGAAGATCGACGCGTTCATCACGCACGATCTGGCCTATCGCGTGATGCTCCCCTGGGACACCACGCTGTCGCTCAGCGTCATCAACGTGTTCGACGAAGAGCCGCCGTTCGCCCGTCTCGACCTCAGCTACGACCCGTTCACCGCCAACGCGCTGGGCCGGTACTACAAGCTGAACGTCATCAAGAAGTTCTAGAGGTTCTTCCCCCTCGAGAACTAGCACTGGGGCGGCTCCGAGGAGCCGCCCTCTTTTTTTTGCGGTCTAGCCAGGCAGATTCTGGGCGAGCTCCCACACGTGCCCGGCCGGATCTGCGAAGGCGGCAGTACGCCGGCCCCACGGGCGGTCCTGCGGGCCGTTCAGGAGGCGGCCGCCCCGCGCGGCCAGCTCTCGGCAGGCAGCGTCGACATCGTTGACGGCGATGGTCAGGAGCACCCGCGCGCCCTCTGGAGGCGCGACGCGGCCTGGTTCCACCAGTTCCGGCGCCTAGTCGGCCTGGAGCAGATTGACCAGCAGGTTGTCGAACTTGAGCACGGTGGAGACCTCGTCCTCGTAGACGACGGGTCGGGCGAAAACCTGCTTATAAAACAGTCGCGTCGCGGCGAGATCCTCCACGAAGAGGGTGATCACCTCGATCGCGTTTAGGCTGTTGGTCAACGAACCGGCTCCTCAGCATGTGCGCCGCCGACCTGTTCGCCGGCGAGCAAAGGACGTTCGAGGCCACGGCTCTCCGACACGGGTCAGGCGGCCAGACCATCCATTTTCAACCGCCGCATCGCACAGACGTCCCAGACCGGCTCGCCGCCGAACCGTTCGAGCAGCAGGTCCGTCAACGCCTTGACCTTGGCCGGCATGTGGTTGGCGGGCGGCGGGCGCACGACATAGAGGCCGGCCTCGGGCATGGGGAAGTCCAACAGCAGCGGCACGAGTTCGCCCCGCTCGATGGCGGGGCCGGCAAGGAAGGTCGGCAGGGCCGCTACCCCCAGGCCCGCCACGGCGGCGGCGAGGATGGCCGGGCCGGCGTCGGACCTGAAGCGACCTTCCGGGCGAACGGTGATGGTCCGCCGCCCCTCCTGGAAGCGCCAGACCTCGTTGGCCTGCATCACTGCCGGGCTCCCCTCGAGGTCTTCGGGGCGCTCAGGGACGCCGTTCTTCTCGACCCATTCAGGGCTGGCGATCACGGCGACGCGGATTGGGGCGATCTTCCGGGCGACCAGACTGGAATCCGGCAGCGAGCCGATCCGCAGCGCCACGTCGTAGCGTTCGCCGATCAGGTCCACATGGCGGTCGCTGTAGGAGGCGTCGATCTGGAGCTTTGGGTGGCGGACGGCCAGTTCGGCCAACACCGGCGCCAGGTGGCTCATGCCGAAAGAGAGCGGGGCGGAGATCCGCAGGGAACCGATCACCTCCTCCCCGCGCTGGGCCAGGTCGTCTCGGGCGGCCTCGAGTTCGGCCAGCACCCGATCGGCGCGTTCCTTGAATTCGACGCCGGCTTCGGTGACGGCGACGCCGCGGGTCGTGCGGCTCAGGAGCTGGGCGCCGAGCTCGGCTTCCAGGCGCGAGACGCGCCGGCTGACCATCGACTTGGAAAGGTTGAGCCGCTGGCCCGCGCGGCCGAAGCCGCCAGCCTCCACGACCTCGACGAAGGTCTGAATGTCCTCAAGGTCCAGCACGTGGCGTTCCCGCTTCCGCAACAATCTAGTGCCGAATATAGGGCTACTGTTGCAAAAGCGAAGACCGCATCTCTGTCGGCGTCGAATTCATCAACGCCCTGGAGGGTGGTATGTCCAACATTCTCGTTCTCAACAGCAGTGTCAGCGGCGAGGCCTCGGTCTCGCGACTGCTGGTCGCCGACGCCGTCACCGAACTGACCCAGCGCGATCCGTCCGCCAAGGTGGTGTTCCGCGACCTGGGCGCAGATCCGATCCCGCACCTAACGCCCTCGACCGTGGCCGGCGTCCGCGCCGCGCCCTCGACCCCGGCCGAGCACGAGGCCCGCGCGCTTTCGGACAAGCTGATCGCCGAGCTCCGCGCCGCCGACGTGATCGTCATCGGCGCGCCGATGTACAATTTCAGCATCCCGACGACGCTGCGGGCGTGGTTCGACCACGTGCTGCGGGCCGGCGAGACGTTCCGCTACAGCGAGGCCGGCCCCGAGGGCCTGCTGGGCGGCAAGCGAGTGATCGTCGTGGAAAGCCGCGGCGGCCTCTACAGCGAAGGCCCGGCCCAGGCGCTGGACTTCCAGGAGCCCTATCTGCGCCAACTGCTGGGCTTCGTCGGCCTGACCGACGTGACCTTCATCCGCGCCGAAAAGATCGGCTACGGGCCGGACGCCCGCGAGCAGGCGGTGGCCGACAGCCGCGCCGAGCTGGCCAAGCTGCCGGCCTGACGCTCAAATTTTTCTCCGCATGAACAGGCGCGCGGTCTCATCGAGGCCGCGCGCTTCGTGTTCCTGGCGGATGCGCTGCATCGCCGGGGTCAGGACCGGGACCTCAAGGAAGCCGAGCCGCCGGTAATAGGGCGCGTTGAACGGCACGTCCCGGAAGGTCGAGAGGGTCAAGGCGGCCAGACCCCGCTCGCGCGCTGTCGCAGCGACCGCCTCCAGCAAGGCGGCGCCGATGGCGCGGCCGGCGTAGGTGGGCAGGACATCAATCTGCTCGACATAGGCGCAGGCCTCGACCTCGCGAAACATCACGAAGGCGACCGGTTCGCTCGCTTCGGCCGCGACCAGCAGCCCGCCTTGGGCGATGCGGTCCGAAAGGGTCGGGGCGTCGGTGGGATCGTCATCGGCGAGCCATGCAAGCTCGGTCCCCAGGAACCGGCTGGCCGAGCGCCGCTCGATATCGCGCACGCGCTCGATTTCGGCGAGGCGCGCAGGTCTGATCTGGATCATTGGATCGTCCGTGGTGGAGCCGCCGGCCAGCATCAGGCCGCCCGGCGAAGGGGAAAGCGAAAGGCGCGAAGGCGTCAGGCTTTCAAGGGTCGGAAGGCTCCATGCGGCTCGCGAAGGCGATCGGCGCGTTCTAGCATAGCGCGCCGCAGTCATAGGATCGAGCCATGCAGACCCCACGCCTCATCTACTTCGCCGATCCGATGTGCTCGTGGTGCTACGGCTTCTCGCCGGTGATCTCGCAGATCCGGCAGACCTTCGGGCGCGCCCTGCCGATCCAGCTGGTGATGGGAGGCCTGAGGCCGGGCAACGACAAGCCGACGACCGAACAGGCCAAGACCGAACTCAAGATCCATTGGGAGCACGTGCACGAGGCGACCGGCCTGCCCTTCGACGAGGCGGTGCTCGACCGTCCGGGCTTCCTCTATGACACCGATCCGGCGGCGCGGGCCGTGGTGCGCGTGCGACGCGAGGACGGCGAGCAGGCGGTGAACTATCTGCGCCGGCTGCAGCAGGCGTTCTACGCGCAGAACAAGGACATCACCCAGGCCGCTGTGCTGGCCGACCTCGCCGCCGAGTTCGGCGTGGACCGGGAGGCCTTTCTCGCCGACTTCGAGACGGACGACCTGAAGCACGAGACCTGGAACGACTATGCGATCGCCCAGCGGGCGGGGGTCAGCGGCTTTCCGACCCTGGTCGGCGGGCCGAACGAGGAAGGCGCATACGGCATAGTGACCCGCGGCTTCGCGCCCGCCGCCCCGGTGATGCAGGTGCTTCACCAGTGGCTGGGGACCGAACCGGAGCCGGCTATTCCAGGGTGAAGCCAACCTTCAGCAGCACCTGGTAGTGGGCGACTTTGCCGTCCTCAACATGGCCGCGGATCTGCTGGACCTCGAACCATCGGATATTGCGCAGGGTGGCGTTGGCCCGGGAAATGGCGGTTTCGATGGCGTCCTCGACGCCGCTCGACGAGGTTCCGGCCAGTTCGACGACCTTGTAGACGTTGTCCTCCGACATGGTTGTCTCCCTTGTTGATCAAGGGAGACAACGAAGCCCCGAACCGAGTGGTTGCGGTCAGGCAGGGACGAGGTCGAGGAAGCCGGTGACGGTCTTGAGGCGCCCGTCTTCGACCCGGACATAGTCCGTGCCCTTGATCGGCGGTTCCTGTCCGTCGGGACCGAGGCCCCAGGAGAAACGGACGTGCTCGCCGTGGCCGTCCGGCTCGCCGATCAGGGCGAAGCGAAAGCCCGGAAAGCGCTCCTGCACCCCGCCGATCAGGGCGGCGAGACCCTCGTGCCCTTCGACTGCAGCGAGCGGATCGACGTAGACGGCGTCGGCGGTCCAGGTGTCGGCGATGATGTTTTGACGAGCCTTGGGATCGGTCTCGTTCCACGCGGCGATGTAGATTTCGGCGACTTCGGCGGGGTTGGTCATGGCTGGCTCCTTGGCTGGGGTTGATGATCCGACCATGCGCCGGCCGCGAGGGCCGGGCGATTACCCCGGAGGTAACGTAGGGGACGCCTTGCCGGCCCCCGAAATGGCGCCTTAGCGTCCCAGCCAAACAAGGGACGGAGACCGCCATGAGCAGCCATCTGCGCACGATCGACTACCACCGGGACGGCCAGCCCCTCGATGGCGCATTGGTGCTGCCGGAAGGGGCGAAGGCGCCCCTGCCCGGCGTGCTGGTCTTCCACGGCTGGGAAGGGCGCTCAGAGGGCCAGGACGCGTTCGCGCACCGCCTGGCCGGGCTGGGCTATGGGGCGTTCTGCGTGGATTTGTACGGCAAGGGCCTGCGCGGCTCGACCCCGCAGGAATGCGAGGCGCTGATGACGCCGCTGATGCAGGATCGCGCCGAGCTGCGCGAGCGGCTGCTGCACGTGGCGCAGGTGGTGGGCGAGTTGCCCGAACTGGACGCCGACCGCCTAGCCGCTGTGGGCTTCTGCTTTGGCGGGCTATGCGTGCTAGACCTGGCTCGGGCCGGGGCGCCCTTGCGGGGCGTGGCGAGCTTCCACGGCCTCTTCACCCCGCCCGGCCTGCCGACCGTCGCGCCGATAGCGCCGAAGGTGGTGGCTTTCCACGGCTGGGACGACCCGATGGTTCCGCCCGCCGACGTCGTGGCTCTGGGCCAGGAGCTCACAAGCGCCGAGGCGGACTGGCAGATCCACGCCTTCGGCGGCGCCAAGCACGCGTTCATGAACCCCGGCGCCAACGCCCCGGAGATGGGCATCCAGTATCACGAGCGCACCGCCCACCGGGCCTGGACCGGGATGGCCGGCTTCCTGGGCGAGGTGCTGGCGTGATCAAGCTCACCTTCGCGCTGGTCCGTGCGCCGCATCTCAGCCGGCCCGAGTTCCAGGACTACTGGCTGAACACGCACGGGCCGCTGGTGGCCAGCGTGCGCGAGGCGCTGCGCATCCGCCGCTACGTGCAGTTGCACAGCCTGCCGGACGAGATCTCGGCATCCCTGCGCGCGACCCGCAGCGGGCCGGAGGGGTTCGACGGCGTCGCTCAGCTCTGGTGGGACAGCTTTGAGGATATGGCCAGCGCCGACAGCGAGGCCGCCCGCGCCGCAGGGGCCCTGCTGCTGGAAGACGAGAAACGCTTCATCGACCTGGAACGCTCGCCGCTGTGGTGGGGCGAGGAACGGGTGATCTTCCAATAAGAAAGGGCGCTTCCGGCTGAACCGGAAGCGCCCTTCTTTAGCCTGTCCCCAACAGGCGGACCAAGTCGCCAACCGGGGCGCCAGGTCGAAAAACCGTGGCGCCTTTATGACGGACGCACTGAGTCCTTCCAATCAACATTCTTGTCGCAGTTGTCGCCGAACGGCCGGCGCCACCGCAAAATGCGCCAACCGTGGCGCCGAGGACGCCCTACCTGAAGTCGAACCGCCTTCCGTTACGCGGTGCGGTCGCGCGCCTTAGGCCTATGACCAAAGCCGCCCTCGCCGTGGCCGCCCAAGCTGCTCCAGCGCGCTTCCTCAGCCTTGTGGAAGTACTGGGACGCGACGAGCCAGGCCTTCACCGGACGCAGGCAACCCAGACAGCCCCCGATCAGCGCCGGGAACACCGTCACCGCATGGACCCACATCGGGGGATGAAAGGCCACCTCGACCCAGGTGAAGACGGCGATGACCACCATCCCGACGCCGGTCATGACAAAGAAAGCAGGCCCGTCGGCCGGATCGGCGAAGGAGTAGTCCAGGCCGCAAACGTTGCAGCGGTCAGCGACCTTCAGAAATCCACGGAACAGCTTGCCTTCGCCACAGCGGGGGCACCGGCAACGCAGGCCGGAGATGATGGGGGCGGGAGGATTGTAGGTGTTGTCGGAATTGCTGGACATTTGGAGCCATACAATCTGGGTTGAAATTCATACAATCTGTGAGTAATGTATGGATCACTCCGAAGGTTGGCAAGTCATGTCTCCGAAATCCCCCGCAAGCTGGCTGCGGCGTATCGACGGCGAGGGCCCGATCTACCTCTCGGTCGTCCGCGCGTTGGAACAGGCGATCGCCGAGGGCGAACTGCAGCCTGGCGAGCAACTGCCGACCCAAAGGGCCATCGCCGCGCAACTGGGCGTGGACCTGACCACGGTCACGCGAGCCTTCGCCGCGGCGGCCGCCCAGGGCCTGATCGCCGGGGCCGTGGGCCGAGGCACCTTCGTCACCGGCCGCACGGCGGAGGACGAGGTCGGGCTGGTGGACCTGTCCATGAACCTGCCGCCCCCGCCCAAGGGTCTTTCGCTGGGCCGGCTGCTCAAGGAAACCAGCCAGGCGGTCTTGGATCGGACCGACGCCCAGGTGTTGATGGCCTATCACCCGCCAGGCGGATCTCTGGCGCAGCGCACCGCAGGCGCGACCTGGCTGGCCCCCTGCCTGGGGGAGGTCGCGCCCGAACGACTGCTGGTGGCGCCGGGCGCCCAGGCGGCCCTGACCACCATCCTGGGGCTGCTGGCCGCGCCAGGAGACATGGTGATCGTGGAGCCCCTCACCTACCCCGGCGTCCGCGCCGCGGCCGCGCATCTGGGTCTGCGCCTCATCGCTTGTCCAACAGACGACGAAGGGGTTCTGCCGGATGCCCTGGAGGCGCTTTGCGCTGGCGGCGCGGCGAAGGCGATCTACCTGATCCCCACCCTGCAGAACCCGACCACGCGAACCATGAGCCCGGAACGACGGAAATCGGTGATCGCGGTCGCGCGCCGAACGGCGACGCCCATTGTCGAAGATGACGCCTATGGCCGGCTGCCGCCCGATCCGCCGCCCGCGCTCGCCGGCCTCGCCCCCGATCTCGTCTGGCACATCGCCACCATGGCCAAGACCCTGACGCCCGGCCTGCGCCTGGCCTTCGTCGCCGCGCCCAGCAGCCTCGCGGCCCAGCGGTTCGCGGAGGGCCTGCGCGCCACCGCCCTGATGGTCTCGCCGCTCAACGCCGGGATCCTGACCGCCTGGATCCGGGAGGGGACGGCAGAGCGCATCCTTGCCGGCGTTCGGGCTGAGAGCGCCGAGCGCCAGGCGCTGGCCCAGGCGATCCTGCCCCTGGCCAAGGGCGGCCCCGGCGGAGCGCACCTCTGGCTGGACCTGCCGCCCCATTGGCCGGGCGAGCGGCTGCGCCAAACAGCCCAGGCGCGCGGCTTGTCGCTGGTCACCGCCGAGGCCTTCGCCGTCGATCCCGAGGTGGGAAGCGGCCTGCGCATATCCCTGGGCGGGCCGGCCAAGCAGTCGGTGCTAACCGAGGCCCTGCGCAGCATCGCGGCGATCCTGGCCAGCGATCCGCAGGGCGCAGGCCGGTTGGTGGTCTAGGCCGGCGTAGGGGGCGGCGCGGCGTCGAGGTCGCCAGGCGTCGCGTTCTTCTCCCCCAGCACCACCGCGAAGCTGCCGGCGACGATCAGCAGGCCGCCCACGCCGAGCGCGAAGGTGAGGTGGTCCCCGAAGAACAGCACGCCGAGCGCCGCGCCCATCAGCGGTTCGATATTGATGAAGACCCCGGCGGAGGCGGCGCCGACCCGGGCCGACCCAAACTGCCAGGCCGCGGTCGCCAGCAGGGTCGACAGAACGCCCTGGCCCACGATGCCAGCCCAGGCCGCTGGACTGAGATCGAGCCGAGGCGCGCCGTGCATCAGGAAGGCGAGCGGCAGGATCGTGACCGCGGCGACCACGATGCTGACCGCCGTGACGCCGAGCGGGGTCGGAGATGGCGGCGCACGGCGCAGCACCAAGAGCCATGCCAGAAACACGAAGAGCGCGGCGATGGACAGGGCCACGCCCAGGGGCGAACCCGCGCCGTCGGGCTTGCCGGCGATGAGCGCCGCGCCGGCGGTGGCGGCGGCCACTCCGGCCCATGAGGCAAGGCTGACCTTCTCGCCGAGGAACCGAGCCGAGATGGCGATGAGCGCCGGCATGGCGCCCACCAGCAGGGCCGCCAGCGTGACGCTGACCCGAGCCAAGCCTTCGAACTGGATGAGGAAGGCCAGGCCATAGAGCACCCCAGCCGCCAAGACGGCCGGCGACTTGAAAAGGGCGCGCACGTCGCTGCGGCGAAAGGCGAAGGGCGCCGCCGCCAGGGCCGCGACCACGAAGCGCAGCAGCACCATATGCGCCGCCTCGGTTTCCTGCAGGGCGAGCTTGCCCAGAGGAAAACCAAGCCCCCAGAAAACGCCGGCGATGGCGAGGGCGAAGAAGGCGAGCTGTCTCATCGCGCCCCTTTGCCCTATTCGCCTGAGCGAGGATAGGCGGCTAGGAGGCCGCCCGCGTCTCTGCGACGGCGAGCATCTCGAACGCCCAGTTGCGCTCTCAGGGTGATTCCGGAGGCGTCCGGGGTCTTATCCCGATGCCGCGGCTGCCACGCCTCTGCCAGTCTGGCCGCGGGCCGTTCTGCGAGCCGAGGAAAACACCTGATGTCCGACAGCACCAGCGAAACCGATCTCGTTCGCCCCGAGCGGATGGTCCAGGAACCCGTCCCGCCGGTTCCGACCGTCGACATGTCCGATGCGGATCGGGCCTCGGTCGAGTTCTCGCACTACCGAACCGGGCTTTCGCACCACCGCACCGAGCTCTCCGAGCATCGGACCGACCTGTCGGAATTCCGCACCGACCTGTCCTCGCACCGCACCGACCTTTCGACGCGGCGCACCAACATGTCGACGCAGCGGACGGAAATGTCGATGCGCCGGACGGGCATGTCGATTCACCGCACCCGGATGAGCGCCGACCGCACGCTGATGTCGGTGATCCGGACCTCGCTTTCGCTGATCGGGTTCGGCTTCACCATCTACCAGGCGTTCGAAAAGCTGCACGACGCCCAGGTGATCCACAACGCCAACGCACCTCGCAACTTCGGCCTCGCGCTCATCGTGCTGGGCGTGCTGCTGCTGATCGGCGGGCTGGCGCATCACGTGCAGTTCGCGCGGGAGCTGCGCCACACCCGAAGCGTCATGATCGGCGACAAACTGATCCACGGCGAGACCGTCTATCCGGTTTCCACGACGCTCCTTATCGCCGTAGGCCTATTGCTGCTGGGCCTGGCGGCGGTCGCCAGCATCGTGTTGGACATCCGGCTGCTGGGATAATCAGGCCGGGAAGTTGAGGTAGCCGCGCTCGACCATGCGGCGCAGGCCCTCATAGGCCTCGGTCAGCTCCTCATAAGCTGCGCGCAGCCGCGCCAGCTTGGCGATCTGTTCGGCGCTAAGCGGCTGGGGCGTGTCGGTCATGACCAGGGCCTCGGCCGCCCATTGGGCCCGCGCGAGGGCGGCGGCGACCGCCAGCTTCTGGAACTTGGCCGCGTCGGCCTGACCGAGCACCTGGCCGATCACCTCCCGATTGGAGGCGTAGGCGGTGTAGTCGATCTGTTCGATATGGCCCCGAAGCCGTCGCTGGGCCTGTGGATCCAGGCCGGCTTCCGGCTCGAAATGATCGTTCGTCCGCCGCACGCTGGCCGTTCGCGTCACCGACATGCCGACCTCCGGGTCGAAACACCCCGCTCGCTGCGAGGAGACGAGTGTTGCGGGGGGCCGCTTAAGACCGGGTTGACGCGGGAGCGAACTGAATCGGCGTTCGGACGCTTAAGGTTTCTCACAAATCGAAGGGACCCACTCATGCGTACGATCATTCTGGCCTCGGCCGCCGTCGCCGCGTTCTCACTCGCCGCCTGCAGCGAACCCGCCGACAAGGCCGTGGACGCCCGGGCCGACGCGGTTGAGGCGCAAGGTGAAATGAAGGCCGACGCCATGGAAACCCAGGCCGACGCGACTCGCGAAGCCGCCGAAGGTCAGGGCGCGGCCGCCGAGGCCAAAGCCGACGCCAAGGCCGATGCGATGGAAGCCAAGGCCGACCAAGTCGAGCAGAAGGCCGACGCCCACGCCGACGCTATCGAAAAGACGAAGTAGACTACGCCATGGTGGCCGGAGCCTCGCGCTTCGGCCACGGTTGGCAACGACGCCGCGGAAGGCTAATGCCAGCGCATGAGCGACACGCGCCCCACCACGCCCCCCGACCGGCTGTCCGTCAATCCGAACAGCCCCCACTACGACGCTGAAGCGCTGGAGCGCGGCGTTGGTGTCCGCTTCAAGGGCGTCGAGAAGACCAATGTCGACGAATACTGCGTGAGCGAAGGCTGGGTCCGACTGAGCGTCGGCAAGACCGTCGACCGCAAAGGCAACGCCATGACGGTGAAGCTGCAGGGGGAAGTCGAGCCCTACTTCCAGGACATCCAGGACTAAGGCCTGACGCGCGGCCCCCGCCCCTTGGGAGGCGGCCGCGCTCGCCAGCACGCGCGCCTTAGAACCGCAGGCGGCGGGTGTCGGGGGTGGCGTAGTAGAGCATCACCTGCCCGACGATGATGAAGAGCGCGCAGCCCGACAGCAGGAACGGGTCGATATAGAGCGTCTCGTTGAAGGCGAACTTGCCGGCGCTGATCTTCTTCCAACCGTTGAAATGCTGCATGGCTGCGACCACCGCGCCCAGGAAGCCGATCACGGTCGCAAGGTAGCGGCCCACCCAGCCGAGGCTGATCGGGCTGAGCATCCCCAGACCCAGCAGGCCGATCACCGAGCGCTGCATGCGGCAGAACGGACAGACATAGACCACTCCAGTCAGATCCATGGTCCAGGCGCCGAGACTGATGATGATGGCGATGACGCCCAGAATTTGGATGTGGCGACGGGACAGGGGTGGAAAAATCATTCTGGAGGCCTCTTAGCGATCTGCCATCGTGCGGCGCGGCCGCGCCGTTCGGTTATCACGGGCCGATCATGGCCGAGGTCGCGGCCGCCGGAAACCAGTTGATCCATGACGAACCGAACACCGCTTGTCCTGCTGCCAGGCCTGCTTTGCGACGCAAGGCTCTGGCGCGATCAGTTGGCGGGGCTGGATAACTTGGCCCAGGGGCTGGTGGCGGACCTGACCCTGGACGACAGTGTCGAGGCCATGGCCGCCCGAGTGCTCGCCCAGGCGCCCGAGCGCTTTGCCTTGGCGGCGCTCTCCATGGGCGGCTACGTCGCGTTCGAACTGCTGCGCCAGGCGCCGGAACGGATCACGCGCCTGGCCCTGCTGGCGACGAGCGCTGCGCCAGACAGCCCCGAGCGGGCGAGACAACGCCGAGCGGCGATGGCTTCGATGAAGCTCGGCCGGTTCGTGGGAGTCACCGATCGAATGCTGCCACAGCTCATCCACCCTGACCGGATCGCCGGCGAGATCGGGCAGGAGGTTCGGAACATGGCCGGACGGGTCGGCGGCGACGCGTTCCTGCGCCAGCAGACCGCGATCCTCGGGCGCCCGGACTCACGGCCGCTGCTGGAGCAGATCGAGGTTCCGAGCCTGGTCGCGGTGGGGGACGCCGATCAACTGACGCCGCCGCCGGAGGCGCAGGAGATCCACGCAGGCGTCGCCGGCTCGCAACTGCATGTGTTCGAGCGTTGCGGACACCTTCCGCCGATGGAATTGCCGGACCAGACGACGGCCGTGCTGAGGGCCTGGCTCACCGCTTGAGGGGGGTGGCCCGATGCGGGGGCGACAGGTTTCGCATCGGGCCCTCGAACAGATTGTGCGGTTTCGGTGCTGTTCGAGACGGCCAGGGCGGAGAACCTTGCCGCCCGCGCAACAGGCCCCGGCCGCATGGTCAAAAGACGGCGCCTATGTCGCAAAGTGCGTTGGGCGGGTGACGAAGCATGTCTCGGCTAGCCGTGGGCGACCTTCGCCGGAGCACGGCGGCCGGTGTCCGCATGGCGCGGCTCCCGGCGTATGCGGATCATGGCTTCCTGCAGCCAGAGCACCCAGCCGAATGGAACGTCCTTATGCGTCTTGTGCAGCTCTTCCATCTCGACACCTCGCAAAATTGGCTTCTTGCGGGTGAATATCGGGAGAACGGCGGTCCATGACAAACGCGTCCTCCTGCTATATACATAAGCTGTATTTATGTCTGATCCCCTCGCTTCCATTCCGCTCAGCGCGGTTCGAATCTTCGAGGCCGCGGCTCGCCTGCACAGCTTCACGCGGGCAGCCGAAGAGCTGGGCGTCAGCCAGGCGGCGGTGAGCTGGCAGGTGAAGGCGCTGGAACGGCGCCTGGACCAGCCCCTGTTCCTGAGGCGGCCGCGAGAGGTGTCGCTGACGCCGGCGGGCGAGCGATTGGCGCGGGCGGCGACGGACGCGATGACCGCGCTGCGGAGCGCCCTTTCGGACCTGACCGAGACCGGCAAAGGCGTGCTGGCCATCACCACCATGCACACGGTCGCCAACCAATGGCTGGCGCCGCGCATCGGCGCCTTCCAGATCAACCACCCGCAGATCGCCGTGCGGCTGGACACCTCCAACCGCACCGTCGACCTGACGCGCGAGAACATGGACGTCGCGATCCGCGGCGGCGGCGGGCGCTGGGAGGGTCTGGAGAGCCACTACCTGTTCCCGAACATCCACGCCCCGATGTGCACGCCGCAGATGCGCGACGCCCTGGGCGGGCTGGCCCGCCCGGAAGACCTTCTGAGCGCGCCACGCATCGGCGTGCAGGAGGAATGGGAGGTGTGGTTCGCCGCGGCCGGTGTCGGCTCACCCGAACGCGCGGCGGCGACGCCGAGGCTGACAGGTGACAGTCAGACCCTGGAGATCGCCTCCGCCCTCGGCGGGCAGGGCGTGGCGTTGGCCAACCCCATCATGTTTGCAGGCGAGCTGGCCTCGGGGCGGCTGGTCATGCCCTCCCCCATCTATGCGCACTATGGGGACGGCTATTGGCTGGCCTATCCCTCGGACCGGCGGCGCGCGCCCAAGATCAAGGCCTTCAGGGACTGGCTGCTCGCCTGCGTGGCGGACGATCCCATGATCAGGGACTATCCGCCACGAAAGCGCTGAGGCGTCAGGAGGCGACGCAGGTCGAAAGGTTCACCGGCCCGGTCGGCGCGCGCTTCCACTCGCCGCTGACCTTCTGGAACTCGGCGACGGCCGTGGCGGGGCGATATTCCGAACGCGCGGCGTCCCAGCCCTCCCAGCCCATGGCCACGGCGACCTTGGCCTGCATGCCCTTGGCCGCCTCATCCGGCGCCACCTCGCGCTCGCCCTTGCAGGACACCTCGAAGGCGCGGCACTGCTCGCCCTCGGCCTTGCCCTTGCATTGGTCGTTTTCCGATTTGATTTCGCCATGCCAGGCGCGGATCGCCGTATCGAGGCCGGCGTACTTGTCCCCGCCCTGGGCCTGCTGCTGGCTCCCGCTTTCGCCGCAAGCGGTCAGTCCGAGGGTCGCCGCCGCGAGGATCGCCATGGGTAGTCTGGTCACGCTGTACTCCATCAGGGCTCGCCCCGAGAAGCAGGGCGCCTTGGGTTAACGCATAAGACCCCGAACATGGCGCAGGCATGACACCGGCGAATTCTTTCGGCTGACGGGACCATTCAGCCTGCATTCAGCTCAGTTCTGGGAATGTGCTGCCTGAAGCCGACCGCCTGGAAAAATCGAGGGCCGGTCGGAAGGAGGTTAGTATGAAAAAGTTGCTGATCGGCGCGATGGCCGGCGTGGTGGCGGCAGCTTCGCTCGCCGCGGTGGCGACGACCGCCGAGGCCCAGCCTTATCGCTATCACCGCAACAACAATAACGACGCTGCAGCCGCGGCCGTCGTGGGTGGTGTGGTCGGGCTGGCGCTTGGCGCCGCGATCGCCGGTTCGAACAACAACCGGCGCTATTACGATAACGGCTACTACGCGCCGCGTTATTACGGCGGGAACGCCTATAACAACGGCTACTACGGCGCCCGGCCCTACTACGGCCGCCCGGCCTACGCCTACGGATATGGCCCGCCTCGGATGTGCGTCACCCAGGACCGAGTCTATGACCCCTATATCGGCCGCCGCGTCGTGGTGCAGCGCAGCTACCCCTGCTGAGGCCCGTTATCTGGTCGCGCCGGCGGCCAGCGCGTCCCGCACGACGGTCTGATAGTCGAACACCGACATCTTCTGACCGGACACGCGGGTCGGTTTGCCGGCGCAGACCTGCTGTAGCAGTTCAAAGCGCTCGTCGCCTGGATTGACGTCCTGCCACTCACCGGGCTTCTCGACCGCACGCAAGGTGCGCCCGTCGGCCGAGACGAACCGCCGGGCGATGTCGCGAGTGCGTCCCATGCCGCAGCCGAATTCCCGATAGGTCGCCACCATCGTCGCCCCGTCCATGGGATGAGCGACGATCAGATAGACCCAGGCGTGAGCATCCACGCCGTTCCGCGTCACGCTGCCGACGTCATAGACCAGGGCGCTTTCGCCCTTCTTGAAACTGATGGCGTCGAATGGCGCAGCGTCGGCGGCGGACGCGCCGACGGCCAGGGCGGCGATTGCGCCCGCAACAATCCTGAACAACATCCACGGCCCTCCGAGCGAGCGTGGTCCCCTTGCGCAGGGCTTCACCGTGCGCGACCGGGACAGTTAACTTTTCAGCCCGCCTGAAAGTTCACGATCGGCGCCAGGAGACGCGCGTTTTGTCGCAGGCCAGCGTACGCCGACACTCGCTAGAGCTTGATGCGAGGGACCTATCTGAACGACGGACGCCGATGCCGCGCGCGCTGCTGCCTGCCCTCTTCATCTCCTCCATCCTCGCCCTCCCCAGCGCCGCCCACGCCGGCCGCCTGGAAGCCGATGTCCTCGCCGAGCTCAACTACGCCCGCGCGCAGCCGCGCAGATACGCCCAGGAATTGGCGCAAGGGCTGGAAACCGGGCGGAGCGATTTTCGCACCCTGGACGACGAGGATCCGCGGGTGGTCGAGGAAACCATCGATTTCCTGATGAACCAGGCGCCGCTGCCGGCGCTGCGTCCTCTGCAGGGCCTGGAGGCCGCCGCGGCGGCGCATGTGCGCTCCCAGGCGCGGCGGGGCGAAGGCCACGGGCCTGAACCGCTTTCAGCCCGCCTGCAGCGGCAAGGCGTCTTCGCCGGCCTGTCGGGAGAGAACATCTCGTACGGCTACCGCACGCCGCGCGATGTGGTGCTGCAGCTCATCGTCGACAGCCGGGTCCCCGGGCGCGGGCACCGCAAGACGATCTTCGGCCGTAGCTGGCAGGCGGCGGGCGTGGCCTGTGGCCCCCACCCCGCCTACGGCTCCATGTGCGTGATAGACTTCGCCGGCGCGATCATGGAGCGTTGAGATACGAAAAACGCCGCCGACAGCCGTCGGCGGCGCTATCGAGCTTCTTTTGAAGTCGATCAGGCGACGGCGAGCGCACCCTTCTGGCGGCGGCTGCGGATGGCCGAACCGGCCAGACCGAAACCAGCAATCATCATCGCCCAGGTCGCCGGTTCAGGAACCGCCGAGGACGAGATGGTTGCGATATTGTCGAACTCGAAGGAGTTCTGATCCGACGCGAACAGCACCGAGGTGACGGCCTTGTCGAAGTTGTAGGTCATGCGGCGACCGATTGACTGGTTGCCGTTGAAGGCGCCGGCGGCCAGCTCGGTGCCCGTGAGGGTTTCGCTGGTGCTGTCGGCGAAGTTGAACGTGATCGAGTTATAAGCGTCCGGCGAGCCCATGAAGAAGCTCAGGGCGGCGATGCCCGGGGTGGTCAGCAGCATGGTGCCGCCGCCGAGAACCGCAGCGTACAGACCCGTGGCGCCCGGAGGCGGAGCAGCGCTCGAGGACGCACCCGCGGCGACGGCGCGAACGCCGGAACCGCCCGTGAAGCTGACGCCGTAGCCGGCGCCTTGGACGCCGTCAAAATCCCAGACCATTTGTTGACCGGCGGGCAGGCCCGCGTCGGTCGATGTAAACGTCACAGCAACAGCGGCCTGAGCCGAGCCGCCAGCGGCGGTGGCCAGCGAGGCCATGGCGGCGAGAGCAGCCGCCTTCAACGCGATCTTCATAAGCTAACCCCTACCTGTTGACGCTCAGCGCGCTACTTGCGCTTCGCTACTGTTCCAAAGCGAGACAGCCCCGCTTCATTCCCTAATGCGCCGTTCACGAATGGCGCCACACCCACATCTCCCGCCCCAGACATGGCTGCCGCGAAAGATTGACGGGCGTTAAGCATGTTGTCGCGGCCACTCTCCCAGAGAGCGAATAATCCGCAAAGAATAGTTTTCGGAGAACGGTGGTATTCAAAAACAAAGAATACGCCGCGCGACCCGTTCTGAGGGTCACGCGGCGTATTCGCATAACATTGATGTCCCAAAACGCGACCGGCTGGCGGCGACGCGCTTGGCGCTAGCCAGGATCAGGCGTCTTGCAGCAGGTCCCTGCGGCGCTGGGCGCGCACCGCCGAACCTAGGCCGAAGAAGCCAATGATCATCATCGCCCAGGTCGCCGGTTCCGGCACCGCGCTGGTCGGCGGAAGGACCGGGGGCTTCACGGGCGGCTCCGGATCCGTCGGCGGAATGATCGGAGGCTTGGGCTCCTCAGGACCAGGCGGAATGATCGGAGGGTTCGGATCTGTGGGCGGCGTCACCGGCGGAGGAGGATTCCCAGGTTCGCCGGGATTGCCGGGCTCGCCAGGGTTACCGCCGCCGCCACCACCGCCGCCGCCGCCGCCGCCAGGACCACCGATGAATCCGCCGGGGCCACCGCCGCCGAAGGGAATGCCAAACGGCACGCCGCCAGCCGGCGACTCGGCGCTCGCGAGGGTGACGGGGGCTTCGGGTTCGCCTTCGGGACCGGCGACTTCATCGAGCAACTTCTGGATCGCCGGCTTCGCCTCAGGCGGCAGAGCGGTCTGGATCGAGGGCTTGGTGTCGCATTCGACCGAACGCGTCGGCGGGCCAAGGCCCGTCCGCATCGCGTACGAGGATTCGTCGAGCAACTTCTGGGCGGGCTTCGGCTTGGCCGCAGCCACCTGGCGCTTGGCGGCCACGGGTCCACGGGCCTGCTTCACAGGCTTGCGCGCCTTAGGCGGGCTCGCCTTACGCTGAGGCTGCGCAACTTTGGGTGGCGCGGCCGGCCGCATGCTGGCGGCGATAACCTTCGGGAAACAATCCTCGGCGGCGGCCGAGCCCGTCATCGCGGTCGCAACGACTGCGCCCAACAATACAGATCGAGAAAACGCCAATGTCTTCACCCACAGCCACTCAGGCTGGGCGTTGCACACAAGCCGACGCGCCTCGCAAAGAGGTACAAGGCCGAGCTAACCCGGCCCCACACGCAGCGGTCTTGGTACAGAACCCCCACCCGACATTAACGACCTATACAGCACAAACTGCGGTCGAGTGAGTAATGAATTGCAAATTCGGCGCCAAGCGTCGATGTGGCGTCGCCGTCGCCGAACGTGACTATTCTTCGGCCTGCCGGGTGCGGGCTAGGCTGGGGGCGCCGCTGAAGTCCATGACGCACATGGTGGAATAGTCCCGGTGTTCGCCACAGCTGATGCCCACGACCTCGAAACTGGCGTGGAAAATGTTCCGGCGGTGGCCCCGGCTGGCGACGCCGCTGTCGATGATCAGCTCGCGCACGACATCCGCGGGCGCAGCCGGACCATAGGCGATATTCTCGGCGGCGATGGCCCCGGCCGCGCCATGGCGGCGCAGGCGGTCATAGAATCGCTCGCCATTGAGACCGCTGTGACCGATCAGGCCCGCGGGTCCCTGGAGCGAGACATGCTCGAAGGCCGCCCCGGCCAGAACGTCGTCAGTCTTCAGCGGCGGCAGCGGCTCCTGCTGCTGCAGCACCTCGACCGCCTCCAGGAAGGCGGCGCGGTCGTAAGGTTGGCCGCCTGCCTCGAGCGCACGCTCCCAGGCCGTGACGGGCTCGGCCAGAAGGCGACGCGCATATTCCTGGGGATAGGCCCGGGCGAAGTTGACTTCGGCCAGGACGGCATCTTCCATCGAGCCCGCTTGCGCCGCACCGCCAAACGCGAATGCGAGCACCGAGGCGCACAACCATGATTTCATAGAACGCAGGTTCAACTTGGCCACTCACCTGATATTGAACGAGCCAATCCTGCCAACGCGGCGTGTACACGCCTTTAAAC
>JAEXKM010000451.1 GCA_023445705.1 Pseudomonadota bacterium | reverse complement strand
GGTGAGGGCTGCGCCCTTGTTGCCGCGCTCTTCCTTGACCACCTGGACCAGCATGATCTGCCGGCGGCGGATCACTTCCTGGATCTTATAACGACGCATCAGCCGCCGGCGACGCCGGGCGACTTCTTCTTCCATGACGTCGTCTTCGTCGCCTTCGAGGTCTTCTTCCTCGTCGTCCGAACCGCGAGCGCGGCTCTCGGCGATTTCGTCCTCCTCGTCAGCCTCTTCGCGCAGCAGGGCTTCGCGGTCGGCGACAGGGATCTGGTAGTAGTCGGGGTGGATTTCGTTGAAGGCGAGGAAGCCGTGGCGGTTGCCGCCATACTCGATGAAGGCCGCCTGCAGCGACGGCTCAACGCGCGTCACCTTGGCGAGATAGATATTGCCTCTGAGCTGTTTGCGGTTCTGGCTCTCGAAATCGAACTCTTCAACACGGGGGCCGTCGACCACCACGACACGCGTCTCTTCGGCGTGCGCGGCGTCGATCAACATCTTCTTGGACATAAAATACGTCTCCGAGGCGCGCCACGAACTCTCGGTTCGGGCGCCGCCGATCTGTCAGGAGGGCGCGCACGCCAACGCCCATCGCAGAGTCGAGATCGACAATGCGGGCGGTAGGCCGGAATAGGGCTCGAGCAGCGCTGCCCATTGGTGTGTTCCCAGGCGCACCCTCTACGAAGGGCGCGGATCGGATGGCGCGTCGTCGCCTTGGGGCGGAGCCGACGCGAAGCTTGTCGCGCGGGTGGCGGCCTTGCGACGCAAGGCGCGGGTCCAGCGCGGGCGGACATTGCAACACTGGCGGCAAAAAGAAAAGTCGCTGCGCTGCAAAGGTGAGGCGTAAGGACTGGGTTAACCCTTTGTCCACGCCGTGGCCGTCTATATGGGGTAACGATGTAAGGTTATTAAGCGGGGCTGCGCGTATGGGCGGCATGTTCGGGCGGAGTGGAAGACGAGTGCTGGCGTTGGCCGGCGCCGTGGTCTGCTGCCTGGCGGTCGTGGCCGGCGCGCAGGCGGCGGGGACCAAGGCCGACGTCCTGAAGGTGCGTCTCGGCGGCGACCGCGCCGAAACCCGTATCGTCATCGACCTCGACCGCTCGGCGACGGGCAAGGTGGCCTCGGACGGCTCCAACGACCGGCGGGTCGTGCTGAACATGCCGGGCGTTTCCATCGAAAATGCGCTGCAGGGCGGCGGCCTTGGCCTGGTGAAGGCCTGGATGGTCGACGAGGGGCCGGGCGGGGCGCGGCTGCGCGTGGACCTCGCAGACGACGCGGTGATCAAGCGCCGCTTCCTGCTGCCTCCGGCCGATGGCGTGACCAACTATCGCTATGTGATCGACCTGGCCGCCAAGCAGACCGCGAGCGCGGAGACCCAGAGGGTCCAGACGGCCCAGGCCAGCACGGCGCGGTTCATCTCGGCGCCCGTCAAGCCGGCCAAGGCCGCTCTGCCGCTGAAGAAGGTGGTCGTCATCGACGCCGGTCATGGCGGCAAGGACCCTGGCGCGCGCGGCGCGCAAGGCAATGAGAAGGACGTCACCCTGGCTGCGGCGAGGGCGCTCAAAAGCCAGCTTGAGCGGACCGGGCGTTACAAGGTCGTGATGACCCGCGACGCTGACGTCTATGTCGACCATGCGGTGCGGGTGCAGATCGCGCGGCGCGCCGACGCCGACCTCTTCATCTCGCTTCACGCCGATTCCGGCAGCGATCCGACCCTGCGCGGCGCGAGCGTCTATACGCTTGCCGACCGGGCCACCGGGCGTTCGGCCAAGTTCGTCAGCAAGGACGACTGGTTCATGCAGGCCGGCGCCGAGGGCGACCGCGGCGTTTCCACCATCCTGCTGGACCTGACCCAGCGCATGACCCGCAACCGCTCGGCCACCTTCGCCGAGGTGCTGCTGGAACGGGTGGGCGACCACCAGCCGCTGCTGCGCCGCAGTCACCGTGAAGCGGGTCTGGCGGTGCTGCTGGCCCCCGACGTTCCGGCGGTTCTGCTCGAAATGGGCTTCATCACCAACCGTGACGATGAGAGCACCCTGCGCGATCCGGCCCGCCGGACCCGCCTGATGGGAAGCGTGGCCGACGCGATTGACGACTACTTCGGCCAGGGAACTCGCCTGGCCGCCTTCTAGGCCGCCACGCGCGCCAAGCTGACGCATGGCCGTTGGCGCCCGGCGCGATGCACGTTAGACCAACCCAGCGGGCGGGGTTCGCCCCGCGGAGGTCGGTCAGCTTTGAAGCCCCCGGAAAGATGGATCGCGATCGCCGGTGTGACCGTGCTCAGCGCCGTTGCGCTGGCCGGATTCGCCATCGCGATCTATGCGGCCTGGCTGTTTCACGACATGCCGGACGCCGCCGATCTGGCTGATTATCGTCCGCCCACAGCCACCCGCGCCTACGCCTGGGATGGTGTGCTTATCGGCGAGTTTTCGCGCGAACGGCGCATATACGTGCCGTACGACAATATGCCGCCGCATCTGGTCCAGGCCTTCCTGGCCGCCGAAGACCGCAACTTTTTCTCGCACGGCGGCGTGGACGCCATGGGCCTGACGCG
>JAEXKM010000400.1 GCA_023445705.1 Pseudomonadota bacterium | reverse complement strand
AGGCCAACCTGCCCGGCCGCATCGCCGCCGACGCTTCAGCGCTCTATGCCCGCAACCTCTTCGCCTTCGCCGGGCTGTTCCTCGACAAGGAAGGCCAATTCGCGCCCGACTATGAGGACGAGATCCTGAAGGCCGCCCTGGTCACCAAGGACGGCGCCGTCGTCCACCCGTCGCTGGGGGCGTGATGGCGCTATCACATCGATGCTCCCCCGCTAGGGGAGCTGTCAGCCAAAGGCTGACTGAGGGGGATCACCGCCTGCCGGCGGCCCCCTCCGTCTCGATGCTGCGCATCGATCCACCTCCCCCTGCGGGGGAGGATCTAAAGGAAAGCTAAAGAACCATGGAAGCCGTCGATCCTACAGTCTTCCGCCTGGCGATCTTCGTCCTGGCGATCTTCGTGGGCTACTACGTGGTCTGGAGCGTGACCCCGGCCCTGCATACGCCGCTGATGGCCGTCACCAACGCCATCTCCTCGGTGATCATCGTCGGCGCCCTGCTGGCCGCTGCGGCGGGCGGGACGGACGGGGAATTGACCAAGAACGTGCTGATCTCGAAGGGCGCCGGCGCGATCGCCGCGGCTTTTGCGGCGGTCAACATCTTCGGCGGGTTCCTCGTCACCCAGCGCATGCTGGCCATGTACAAGAAGAAGCAAAAGTAAGGGGCGGGAATGAACGCCAATCTCGCCGCCATCGCCTATCTGGTTTCCGGCGTCCTCTTCATCCTGGCCCTGCGCGGCCTCTCCTCTCCGACCACCAGCCAGGCGGGCAACCGCAATGGCATGATCGGCATGGCCATCGCCGTGGGCACGGCCCTGCTGACCCTGTTCAGCCAGGGCAAGCTCGACGGCCTGACCCTGGCGCTGATCCTGGGCGGGGTCGCCATCGGCGGCGGCGTGGGCGCGGTGATCGCGCGCAAGGTCGCCATGACCTCGATGCCGCAACTGGTCGCCGCCTTCCACAGCCTGGTCGGCATGGCCGCCTGCCTGGTGGCGGTCGCCGCCATCCACACGCCGCAGGCCTATGGCATCGCCACGGCCGACGGCCACGTGCACCTGAACTCGCTGATCGAGCTGTCGCTGGGCCTGGCCATCGGCGCCATCACCTTCACCGGATCGGTCATCGCCTTCGCCAAGCTGAACGGCAACATGTCCGGCGCGCCGATCCTGCTGCCGGCGCGGCATCTGCTGAACATCGTCATCGGCCTGGCCATCGTCGGCATGATCGTCGTGCTGGTGATGAGCGGCGGACAGGCGCTGTGGGCGTTCTGGGCGATCTTCGCCCTGGCGCTGGTGATCGGCGTCACCCTGATCATCCCCATCGGCGGCGCCGACATGCCGGTCGTGGTCTCGATGCTGAACAGCTATTCCGGCTGGGCGGCGGCGGCGCTGGGCTTCACCCTGGAGAACGTCACCCTGATCATCACCGGGGCCCTGGTCGGCTCTTCCGGCGCGATCCTTTCGTACATCATGTGCAAGGGGATGAACCGCTCGTTCGTCTCGGTGATCCTCGGCGGCTTCGGCGCCGACGACAGCGCGGCGGGCGCCGGCGGCAAGGTCGAGACCCGACCGGTCAAGCAGGGCTCGGCCGACGACGCGGCCTTCATCATGAAGAACGCCAGCAAGGTGATCATCGTGCCCGGCTATGGCATGGCGGTCAGCCAGGCCCAGCACGCCCTGCGCGAGATGGCCGACAAGCTGAAGGAAGAGGGCGTCGACGTGAAGTACGCCATCCACCCGGTCGCCGGGCGGATGCCGGGCCACATGAACGTGCTGCTGGCCGAAGCCAACGTGCCCTATGACGAGGTCTTCGAGCTGGAGGACATCAACGCCGAGTTCCCGACCGCCGACGTGGCGTTCGTGATCGGGGCCAACGACGTCACCAACCCGGCGGCCAAGACCGATCCGCAAAGCCCGATCTTCGGCATGCCGATCCTTGACGTGGAAAAGGCGCGCACGGTGCTGTTCGTGAAGCGCGGCATGTCCTCGGGCTATGCCGGGGTCGAGAACGAGCTCTTCTTCCGCGACAACACCATGATGCTGTTCGGGGACGCCAAGAAGATGGTCGAGGGCATTCTGAAGGGGCTGTGAGGCCTCGCCGTCGACACCGATCGAAGGGCGCGCCGTTCATCTGCGCGCCCTTTTTTCGTCCATAAGGGCGCCCATTAAGCTTGCCGCGGGTCGGGGGGCGTCGTCGCACCCCCGGCCGCACGCCTCGCGCGGTCGTCCGACATAGTTCGCTGGACGAGGTCGTTCGCTTGATTTCGATGACACTGGCCGCGCACGGCGGCATGCGCCATTTTTGGGTCGAGGGGTTGGCCGCAGTCGGGCTGACGCTCTGCATCGTCAGCGCCGCCTATGGGACCGCTGTCATCTCTCCCACGCTCAAAGAGGTCCCTGCCCCGGCTCCCGTCGTCGCGGCCCCGGCCCTTCCGGCCGAACCGCAGCCTGAGTTCGCCTTCACCGAGCCGGTGCCGGGCCACACGGTGAACTCCCCCTTCGGCCTGCGCCGGATGCCTTGGGAGAACCATGGCCGCCTGCACGAGGGCGTCGACATCGCCGCGCCGTCCGGCGCCAAGGTGGTGGCGGTGGAGGACGGCGTGATCACCCGCTCGGGGACCAGTTCGTCCTACGGTCGGTTCGTCGAGATCCGCCACGCCCACGGCCTGACCAGCCTCTACGCGCACCTCGGCCGGATCGATCCGGCGGCCCAGGCGGGCGTTCCGATCAAGGGCGGCTCGACGCTGGGCAAGATCGGATCGACCGGCGTCTCGACCGGACCGCACCTGCACTTCGAACTGCGCCGGGACGACAAGCCGCTCAATCCGGTCGCTTTCATCGGGCGTGAGTTCGACACCCTCGCCGACCTGCCGCTCAAGACCGCCAGCTACTATTCGCGGAAAGTCCGGGTCGCCCAGGTCTCGAAGATCCCGGAAAGCAAGAAGCAGGCGATGGCCGCCAAGTCGGACGCCACTGGCGAGATCAAGACCGGCGAGGTCAGGAAGGGCAAGGACGGCCGGGTGATGATGACCCTGCAGGTGGCCAGTTGCGACGGCGGCTGCGGCAAGGACAAGGCCGCCGAGACACCGGAAGTCGGCGCCAATTAGGACTTAGGTGTTAGAAGCTTCGCTCCCGCCGCCTTCGCGAGGAGCGATCACCTTGCTGTTTCATGGACTCTCTGGCTTTCCGATCACGCCCGCGGACGCCGAGGGACGGGTGCTGGCGAGGGACCTGCAAGGGCTGCTGGCCCGGCTGACGCAGGCAGGCGTCGACTCCATCGGGCTGCTCGGCAGCACCGGATCCTATATGTACCTCTCGCGCCAGGAGCGGCGGCGGGCGGTCGAAGTCGCCGCAGAGACGGTGGCGGGGGCGACGCCGCTGATGGTCGGGATCGGCGCTCTACGCACCGACGAGGCGATCGCCCTGGCCAGGGACGCGGCGGGCGCGGGCGCGAACGGCCTGCTGCTGGCCCCGGTCTCGTACACGCCGCTGAACGAAGACGAAGTCCACGAGCACTTCACGGCGGTGGCTTCGGCGACCGCACTGCCGCTGTGCATCTACAACAATCCTGGCACGACCCATTTCACCTTCAGCGACGCGCTGATCGCCAGGCTGTCTGCGCACCCGAATATCGTCGCGCTGAAGAACCCGGCCGCGCCGGTGGCCGAGACGCCTGAGCGGCATCTGGCCTTGCGCGCGCAACTGCCCGCCGACTTCGCGCTGGGCTACAGCGGCGACTGGCATGCGGCCAAGGCGCTGATGGCCGGCGGCGCCGGCTGGTACAGCG
>JAEXKM010000311.1 GCA_023445705.1 Pseudomonadota bacterium | reverse complement strand
CGCCTGACCTTCGACGGCTGGTCGATCGATCCGGGCCGCCGGGAGGTGATCTCCCCCGATGGCGTCACGGTCGACCTGTCGGGCGCCGAGTTCGATCTGCTGCTGGCCTTCGTCGCCTCGCCCCAGCGGGTGATCGGCCGCGAGCGTCTGCTTGAGATGTCCCGCGCCCGCACCACCGATGCGTCGGACCGGAGCATCGACGTGCTGGTCAGCCGGCTGCGGCGCAAGCTCTCGACCGAAACCCAGGGCGAACCGCTGGTGCGGACGGTCCGCGGCATTGGCTACATCTTCACGGCGGCGGTCCAACGGGGATGATCGCACTGCGGGCGTGGCCCCAGGGCTTCGTAGGCCGGGCCATGGTGGTGCTCATCCTGGCGGTGCTGCTGGAGTTCCTCGGCAGCTCGATCCTCTATGAGCGCACGGATCTGTTCGCTGACCGTGGCCGCCAGATGCGGCACCTGGCCGAGCAACTGGTCGCGGCCGAGCGGGTGTTCAACGATCTCCCGGCCAAGGCCCGCGCCCATAAGGCCGAAGCCCTTTCCACACACGCCATAGAAGTGAGCTGGAGCTATCTGCCGCCGATCCCGGCTGATCGGCCCAGCGTCTCGCTGGATCGCGCCCGCGACCAGATCGTGAGCTGGGAGCCGGCCCTGGCGAACCAGGAAATGCGGCTGTGGTCCAATGGCGGCCGCTGGCCCGCCGATCAACGGCTGAAGGTGGCCCTGAAACTGGAGGACGGCTCCTGGCTGCACTTCAAGACGCGGGTACGGGCCGGGCCCTGGGCGCTCTTCCTGGGCGGCGTGGGTTCGGCCTTCATCCTGGCGTCCGGCGTGCTGATCGCCTCGGGCCTGCTCCTGCGCAGCATGGGCGCGCCGCTAAGGTCCCTGGCCAAGGCCGCGCACGAGATCGGCGAGGGCCGGCGGGTGACCGTGCCGGAGGAGGGGGCCGGCGACCTCAAGCTGGTGGCTCAGGCCTTCAACGCCATGCAGACCAAGATTTCGGACCTGGGCGCAGCCCGCACCCAGGCCCTGGCGGCGGTCAGCCATGACCTGCGCACCCCGCTTGCGCGGCTTCGGCTGCGCTCCAGCGGCGTCACCGACGACAATGTGCGCCACGCGATGGAGCGGGACATCGACGAGATGACCGCCATGCTCGACTCGCTGCTCTCCTATCTGGGCGGGCGCACCGATCCGGAGCCGCGCCGCCGCACGGATCTCGCGGCCATCGCCATGACCCTCGTCGACAACGCCTCCGACGCCGGCGGCCAGGCCAGCTATGTCGGCCCCGATCACCTGGTCGCCGAGGTGCGCCCCGTCGCCCTCAAGCGCGCCATCAGCAATCTGATCGACAACGCCCTGGTCTACGGCTCCAAGGCCGTGGTCAGCCTGCGCGCCGAGGAAGGCCAGGCCGTGCTGCGCGTCGAGGACGACGGCCCCGGAATCCCCGAGGATTCATTCGCCCGGGTTCTGGAGCCGTTCCAGCGCCTGGACAGCGCCCGCACCCGCAACACCTCGGGGCTGGGCTTGGGCCTCAGTATCGTCCAGAAGGCGGTCGACGATGAGGGCGGCTCCCTCTCCCTGGCTAACCGCCCGCACGGCGGCCTGCGCGTCGAGATCCGAATTCCGCAGGCCTGAGACCCCGCTGGCGACGCTTCCGATCAACTAAGCGTTGCGCGAAGTCGCGTGAGGCGGTTACTGGCCGAAAAGCAGGTATCACGCGTCGCCTCGACCGTTGGACCAGTTGGCGGGAGAGGGCTGGTCACGTGGGGCTGCACACGAGGTTACTCCCGCAGGCTCTCAGGCAGCGCCTGCGCCCCCATGTACAGCGGGCCCTGGAGGTCAGCGGACTGATTGGAGTCCTGCATCGCCGCCAGGAACAGCGCCTGTCGCGCGTTCCTGCTGCGCCCCACGAGGACGGCCGGCCGATGCCGCCCCCAGAGCTTCTGGTGCTCGTTGGCGGAACGACCGATGCGCACTGGTTTTCGACCGGCGGGCAGGAGCACGCCCGGCGATTCCGCGAACTCGCTCAGCGTCACGGGCTCGACTTGACCCGGCCGACGGACATCTGGGATCTGGGCTGTGGGTGCGGCCGCATCGCGCGTTGGATCGCTCCCGAAGCCATCGCCGCTGGGGGCAGCTTCACCGGGTCGGACATCAATCGACAACTGATCGACTGGGCGGCGGCTAACCTTCCTGGCCGCTACCTCAGAAACGGACTTCGGCCGCCATCACCGCTCCCTGCGGAGTCCATTGATCTGGTCTACGCCTATTCCGTCCTGACCCATCTGCGCGAAGCGGCGGTGTCTGCCTGGTTCAAGGAGATTCAGCGCGTGCTGCGCCCAGGCGGGCTGGCCCTGCTCACCTTCCACGATGAGGACTATGCCGCCGCTTGGGGGCCGCCAGGCGTGGCCCAACGGCTCGATCAACAGGCGTTCGTGGTCCTGAACGATGCGCTCGAAGGCTCCAACTACCTATCGTCCTGGCTGACGCGGAAGCATTTCATCGAGATGGCCGCGCCGTATTTCGACGTGCTCGAGATCGTCCCCGGGCAGCAGACCCCGCCGATGCAGGCGGTGGCGATACTGAGGTCCCGTTCCGCATAGACTGGTCGCCAGGAGCGTGCCGCCGGGCGTCGCGCTCGCGCTGAAGCTTTGCGGCTCACTGTGCGTCTGAGACGCGCGACTTCGAGGCGATTCCGCCTGTTCAGCGTGTCTGCTTGGCGCAGGCGAAGGCCAGGCCACGACACTCTTTGACACAGAACTGCTGCGTCGCAGCAAAAGCCGGATGCGATCCCTTGCCGGTCGCAGTGGCTTGATCGCGCCTCGGCGTCCGCTGGCCGACGCCGGCGCTCCCCAACCGTGATCGGTAAGCTCAAGGAGGTTCGCTTGGAACACGTCCTGGAACGCGCCGCGCGCTTTCGCGGCCAAGTCTTTCCGGCTCAGAGCGCGCTCTATGAGCGGCTCGCCAGCCATGGCCAGAACCCGAAGGCCTTGATGATTTCCTGCGCGGATTCGCGCGTCGTTCCCGAACTCATCACCCAGGCCGCACCTGGCGATCTGTTCGTCTGCCGCAACGCCGGCAACATCGTCCCGCCGTTCTCGACCGCCAATGGCGGCGTCTCGTCGGCCGTCGAGTACGCGGTCATGGCCCTGGGCGTTCGCGACATCGTCGTGTGCGGCCACTCCGACTGCGGCGCCATGAAGGCGTTCAGCAACCCGGAGGCCCTGGCGGCGATGCCGAACGTGGCCGCTTGGCTGCGCCACGCCCACGCCGCCCACAGCGTTGTCTGCTCCGCCTACCACGGCCTCGATGACAAGGCCGCGACCCGCGCCCTGGCGCTGGAAAACGTAGTGGTGCAGCTCAACCATCTGCGCACGCACCCCTCGGTCGCCTCGGCGATGGCCAAGGGCGAACTGGCCCTGCACGGCTGGTTCTTCGAAATCGATAGCGGCCAGATCCTGGCTTACGACGGCGTCGCCGAGCGCTTCGTCACCGTCGAAGAGGGCGGCCGCCTGCCGGTGGCCCACAGCGCCGCCGTACGTCGCGCCGCGCCCGACATGATGATGATCGAGGCGGCCGAATGAGCCTCTCCCAGACTGCTTCCGCCGCCGGTCGCACCGGCTTTTCGGCGACGTTTTCCCGCGACTTCACCGCTTCTATCGTCGTCTTTCTCGTGGCGATGCCCCTCTGCATGGGCATCGCGGTCGCCTCGGGCGTTCCGGCCGAGCGCGGCCTGATCACCGGGATCATCGGCGGCATCGTGGTCGGCGCGCTGGCCGGCCAGCCGCTGCAGGTCAGCGGCCCCGCCGCCGGCCTGGCGGTGATCGTCTTCGAGATCGTCCAGAAGAACGGCCTCTCGATGCTGGCGCCGATCCTTGTGCTGGCCGGCTTTATTCAGATCCTCGCCGGCGCGGCGCGCGTGGGGCAATGGTTCCGGGCGATCTCGCCTGCGGTGGTGCACGGCATGCTGGCGGGCATCGGCCTGCTGATCGTCGCCGGCCAGTTCCACGTCCTGTTCGGCGATGCTCCCAAGGCTCACGGCCTGCAGAACCTGGCCGCCATTCCGGGCGCGATCATGAGCCTTTCGCTGTCGGCTCTTGGCCCGACGGAGTCGGCCCTGATCGTCGGCGTCGCCACCATCGGCGCCTATCTCGGCTGGGAAAAGATCAGGCCGCCGAATCTGAAGCTGGTCCCCGGCGCCCTGCTGGGCGTGCTGGCCGGTACGATCGTGGCCATCGCCCTCAAGCTGGATGTCCAGACGATCGCGGTGCCGGAATCGATCGCCGCCGCGATCGCCGTCCCGACCATGGCCGACTTCAGCAGGCTCGCCACCGAGCCCACCCTGATCGCCACGGCCCTGGCCATCGCCTTCATCGCCTCGGCCGAAACCCTGCTGTCGGCGGCCGCCGTCGACCAGATGCACGACGGTCCGCGCACCAAGTACAACAAGGAGCTGTTCGCCCAGGGCGTTGGCAACATGCTGTGCGGTGCGGCCGGCGCCCTGCCGATGACCGGCGTGATCGTGCGCAGCTCGGCCAACGTCCAGGCCGGCGCGGTGACCCGGGCCTCGACCATCATGCACGGCATCTGGATCCTGGGCTTCGTGGCCCTGCTGCCCTGGCTGCTGCGGATGGTGCCCAGCGCCGCCCTCGCCGGCGTGCTGGTGATCACCGGCTGGCGGCTGGTCAGCCTGAAGCACGTGCAGCACCTCTTCGCCAAGTACGGCGCGCTGCCGGCGGCGATCTGGGCCGTGACCTTCGTCATGGTCGTGGCGACGGACCTGCTGACCGGCGTGCTGGTGGGCATGGCGCTGACGGTGGTCGAGATCATCCCGCAACTGCGCCGGATGCGGCTCAAGGTCGACCAGCGCAAGCTGGACGACGAGCACGTGGAAGTGTCCCTCGACGGCGCCGCCACCTTCCTGCAGCTGCCGAAGATCACCAAGGCGCTGGAAGCCACGCCGGACTCCGGGACCATCAAGCTGGAGACCCGCAAGCTCTCCTTCCTCGATCACACCTGCACCGAGGTCCTGAAGGACTGGATCCGGAGCAAGGAGCGGACCGGGGCCAAGGTGACCATGGACGACGACTGCGGCTACGCCACCAAACTCGCAGCGCATCACGCCTGACGGCGGGCCTCGAGCTGAAGACGAATGCGGCCCCGGTGTTCTCACACCGGGGCCGTTTTCTTTGGGCCTATCGCAGGCTGGCGTTGATCTTTTCGAGGGCCGCGGCGCCGGGCGTCAGTTCACGCTCACTCAGGCTGTTGAGCGGCGCTTCCACCGTGCCGAGGTTCTCGTGCAGGTCCCGCGCCTCGGGGTCGAGGAACAGCAGGCCGGTGACGATCTCGCCCAGGGCCTGGCGCGCCTGCAGATAGGCCATGGCGCCGACCCGGTCGGACGGATCGTAGTGCTCGGCCAGCTTGTGAAGCTGCAGGATCGAGCCATCGTGCTGGGTCACCGGCACGGTCTCGCCCGGCGCGTAGTCGACGGTGATCGTCTCGCGGGCCGGGATGAGGTCCATCCGGTTCACGGCCTCGTTGTGCTCGCGGACATAGTCGTAGGACTTGGTCGATCCAGGGTGATTGTTGAACTGCACGCAGGGGCTGATGCAGTCGATGAACGCCGCGCCCTGGTGCGCCAGCGCCGCCTTGATCAGCGGCACGAGCTGGGCCTTGTCGCCGGAGAACGAGCGAGCCACGAAGGTCGCGCCCATCTGCAGCGCCAGGCTGACTAGGTCGACGCCGGCGTCGTGATTGATCACGCCCTTCTTGGACTTCGAGCCCTTGTCCGAGGTCGCCGAGAACTGCCCCTTGGTCAGGCCGTACACGCCGTTGTTCTCGACGATGTACAGCATGTTGACCCCGCGCCGGATCGAGTGGGCGAACTGCCCGAGCCCGATGGAGGCGGAGTCCCCGTCGCCGGAGACGCCCAGATAGATCAGGTCCCGGTTGGCGAGGTTCGCCCCGGCCAGCACCGAGGGCATGCGCCCGTGGACGGTGTTGAACCCGTGCGATGCGCTCAGGAAGTAGTCGGGGGTCTTGGACGAGCAGCCGATGCCCGACAGCTTGGCGACCCGATGCGGCGGCAGGTCCAGCTCATAGGCCGCCTGGATGATCGCCGAGGAGATCGAGTCATGCCCGCATCCGGCGCAGAGGGTCGAGACCGAGCCCTCATAGTCGCGGCGGGTGTAGCCCAGCCCATTGGGCGTCAGCAGCGGGTGATGCAGCCGGGGCTTGGTGATGTAGGTCATTCGGCCGCCTCCGGCATGCTGCTCTGTCCCTGGACCAGCCGTTCGACCGCGCTGGCGATGAAGCGGGCGGTGATCGGCGTGCCGTCGTAGTGCAGCACCGAGGTCAGCTTCGACGGGTCGATATCGCCCTCGTTGATCAGCAGGGTCCGGAACTGGGCGTCGCGGTTCTGCTCCACCACGAACACCCGGTCGTGCTCGGCGATGAAGTCATAGACCTCCTCGGCGAAGGGGAAGCCGCGCACCCGTAGCGCGTTCAGGGCCACGCCGCCGGCCTCGAGGGCGTCGAGCGCCTCATGCACCGCCGGGCCGGACGAGCCGAAATAGATCACCCCCTCGCGGCTGGGGCGGGCGCCATCGCGTCGGATGGGGGCAGGGACCAGGCTGCGGGCGGTGTCGAACTTGCGCAGCAGCCGCTCCATGTTGTCCACATAGACCGCACCCTCTTCGCTGTAGCGCGCGAAGGGGTTGCGCGAGGTGCCGCGGGTGAAATAGCCGCCCTTCGTGGGGTGCGCCCCGGGATAGGTGCGATAGGGGATGCCGTCGCCGTCCACCTCGAGATAGCGGCCGAACTCGCGCCCGGCCTCCAGGTCCTCGAACGTCATGACCTTGCCGCGATCCAGTCGGCGCGCATCGTCCCAGGCGAAGGGCTCGGTCAGCCATTCGTTCATGCCGATGTCGAGGTCCAGCATGACGAAGATGGTGGTCTGCAGGCGGTCGGAGAGGTCGAAGGCCAGCGCCCCCATCTCGAAGCACTCGCCCGGATCGGCGGGCAGCAGCAGCGGGTGCTTGGTGTCCCCGTGGCCGGCATAGGCCGCCGCCAGCAGGTCGGCCTGCTGGGTGCGGGTCGGCATGCCGGTGGAGGGGCCGCCCCGCTGGACGTCGAAGATCACCGCCGGAATCTCGGCGAAATAGGAGAGGCCGATGAACTCGGTCATCAGGGACACGCCCGGACCGGATGTGGCGGTGAAGGCCCGCGCCCCGTTCCAACCGGCCCCGACCACGATGCCGATGGAGGCGATCTCGTCCTCGGCCTGTACGATTGCGTACCGCGCCTTGCCGGTCTCCGGGTCGATCCGCAGCTTCTGGCAGTAGTCGGTGAAGGCCTCGGCCAGCGAGGTCGAGGGCGTGATCGGATACCAGGCGCAAACGCTGGCGCCGCCATAGACCGCGCCCAGAGCCGCGGCCGCGTTGCCCTCGACATAGATCCGGTCGCCGACCTGGTCGGCGCGGCGGACCTTCAGGCGCAGGGGCGTCAGGTGCTCGGCCACGTAGTCGCGGCCCATGTGCAGGGCGGCGACATTGGCGGTGATCAGCCGGTCCTTGCCGGCGAACTGCTCGGCCAGCAGTTGCTCGATCACCTCGATCTCCATGTCGAGCAGGGTGGCGAGCGCGCCGACATAGATGATGTTCTTGAAGAGCTGCCGCTCGCGCGGGATCTGGTAGGCGGCGTTGCACATCTCCGTCAGCGGCACCCCCACCACGGTGATGTCGTCGCGGAATTTCGAGGGCGGCAGCGGCTTGGTCGAGTCGTAGAAGAGGTAGCCGCCCGGCTCGATCTCCGCGACGTCGCGGTCCCAGGTCTGCGGGTTCATGGCGACCATCAGGTCTACGCCGCCGCGCCGGCCCAGATGCCCGGCCTCGGTCACCCTTACCTCGAACCAGGTCGGCAGGCCCTGGATGTTCGAGGGGAAGATGTTGCGGGCCGCCACTGGCACGCCCATGCGCAGGATCGCCTTGGCGAACATCCCATTGGCGCTGGCCGAGCCCGATCCATTAACGTTGGCGAACTTCACGACGAAGTCGTTGACGGCCGCGCTCATGGTACGGTCCCCCAGCCCTTTCTTCCGAGCCCGATCACCGGCATCCCCCCGCATGCGTCATCTGCAGGAGGAACTTCTGCATGTCCCAGGCGCCGGTCGGACAGCGCTCGGCGCAGAGCCCGCAGTGCAGGCAGACGTCCTCGTCCTTCACCATCACCCGACCTGTGGGCAGGTCGCCCGACACGTAGAGGTCCTGTTCGAGATTGAGGGCAGGGGCCTTCAGACGGCCTCGCAGGTCCGCCTCCTCGCCGTTGTCGGTGAAGGTGATGCAGTCGGTCGGGCAGATGTCGACGCAGGCGTCGCATTCGATACAGGCCGCCTCGGCGAAGACCGTCTGCACGTCGCAGTTCAGGCAGCGCTGGGCCTCGGCGAAGGCCAGCGCCCGGTCGAAGCCGAGCTCGACCTCCAGCCTCACGTCGCGCAACGCTTCGGCCTTCTCGCGCAGGGGCACGCGATAGCGGGCGTCGTTGGCCGGCGCGTTGTCGTAGCTCCACTCGTGGATGCCCATCTTCTGGCTCACCAGGGAGGTCAGCGGCGCCGGCCGGGTCGCGATGTCCTCGGCGTGGCAGAGCCGATCTATCGAGATCGCCGCCTCGTGGCCATGCGCCACGGCCCAGATGATGTTCTTGGGGCCGAAGGCCGCGTCCCCGCCGAAGAACACGTTGGGCAGGGTCGACTGGAAGGTCGTCTCGTCGACCTTCGGCATGTCCCACTCGTTGAACTCCAGGCCGATGTCGCGCTCGATCCAGGGGAAGGCGTTCTCCTGACCGACGGCCACCAGGACATCGTCGCACTCATAGTGCTCGTCCGGCTCGCC
Source organism: Pseudomonadota bacterium (assembly GCA_023445705.1). GTDB lineage: Bacteria > Pseudomonadota > Alphaproteobacteria > Caulobacterales > Caulobacteraceae > Phenylobacterium. The sequence continues at coordinate 5,923 of JAEXKM010000311.1, read as the reverse complement.
GGAGGGGACCAATCTGCGCCGTCCCCGCTCGTCGTATTCCGGGCGGACCTTCTCGAATAGCACGCCGGTCAGCCTGCCGTTCTCGTGAGTGAAGGCCTTGGGGACCAGGTAGTTGAGGATCGGGATATCCTCGTGGAGGGCGTCCTCCTTCTCCCAGGGGCTGGCCTTCATCTCCTCGAAGCCCGAACGGACGATGACCTTCACGTCCTCGCCGCCTAGCCGGCGCGAGGTGCGGCAGCAGTCCATGGCGGTGTTGCCGCCGCCCAGCACGATCACCCGCCGGCCGATCTTCTCGATATGGCCGAACGAGACCGAAGAGAGCCAGTCGATGCCGATATGGATGTTGGCCGCCGCTTCCTGCCGGCCGGGAATGTCCAGGTCGCGCCCGCGCGGCGCGCCGGACCCGACGAAGATGGCGTCATAGCCCTCGGCCAGTAGGTCCTTCAGGCTGTCGACCCGCTCCCCCAGCCGCAACTCCATGCCAAGGCCGGTGATGTACCCGACCTCCTCGTCGATGACCTCCTCGGGCAGTCGGAAGCGGGGGATCTGGCTGCGGATCATGCCCCCCGATCTCGCCTCGCCGTCGAACAGCGTCAGTTCGTAGCCGAGCACGGCCAGATCACGCGCGACGGTGAGGGAGGCCGGGCCTGCGCCCACCAGGGCGATGCGTTTTCCGTTCGCCGCCGCGACCGGCACGGGCAGCCGGCCCGTGATGTCCTCCTTGTTGTCGGCGGCGACGCGCTTCAGGCGGCAGATGGCCACCGGCTCGTCCTCGACCCGCCCGCGCCGGCATGCCGGCTCGCAGGGGCGGTCGCAGGTTCGGCCCAGGATCCCCGGAAAGACGTTGGACTTCCAGTTGACCATGTAGGCGTCGGTGTAACGCCCCTCGGCGATCAGCCGGATGTATTCGGGTACGGGCGTATGGGCCGGACAGGCCCACTGGCAATCGACAACCTTATGAAAGTAGTCGGGCCCCTCGGTACTGGTGCGCTGCACAATGGCTTCCTTCCCGACGCCGTTCTCTCGCGGGAAGTCAGACGATGGCCAATGAAAGCAGGCTCGCCTTACCGCGACGCAGCGTTCTCAAGGATCGTAGGACCTTATCGGCGGCGCAGCCAATACATTTCTGGATCAAAATCGCCGTCTCAGCGGACAGATGGTGACTTCCGGAGACCTACGGATTTTCCGGACAAGCTTGGCTGTCGCAGCCTCGTCACGGCCTCAACATGCCGTGATCACGGCCTATTTCAGAACTTTTCAGGGCGCGTGAGGGTTCTATTTGCGTCAAGCTTTGCTTAACAATTCGCCCACGCAGCCACGGAGGTCCCGATGCCGAAAGAACTGTTCGAAGTCGACTCCCCGTTCGAAGACGCCGCCGAAGTCGAAGCGATCGACGCTGTCGACGAAGAGCTCGATGCGGAATCAGTGGAGATCAACGTCCGCCGCGCCCAGGCTGAGCACCCGGCGAACCTGCGTCTGGCGCGCGCCCTCTAGATCTCGGCCTTGCGGATCAGCGCAGCCGCGCGGTCCGCATCCCGAACCCCCAGCACCTTGAAGCCGACCCCGCGCAGCGCATCGTAGTTCACCCAGAACTGGGTGAGATTGCGTACGAACGCCTGCCCCAGGTCGTCGATCGCGTTGATCGCCTCATACAGGAAGGACGCCTCCGTCGCCGCCAGGATGCGGTCGTTGCGGACCGTCTTGCCCTTCTGGGTCTGTTCGGCCTCGACGACGCCGATCAGCCGGACCTCGGCGAGCGCTCCCATGGCGAGCGGCTCGTCGTTGAGCACCAGGATGTCCAGCGGGTCGCCATCCTGCCCTTTGGTCGAGGGCACGAATCCGAAATCCAGGGGAAAGGCCATGCCGTCCGGCAACAGGCGCTTGAGCTTGAAGGCGCGGCTCTCGGGTTCGTAGGCGTATTTCGCGCGGCTGCCCTTTGGCGTCTCGATGACGACCTGGCAGTTCAGCTTGCCGGCCTTCAGGCCGTGGGACAGGCGGGTCAGGTTGCTCATTCCATCGCTCCGGCCGCCGCCAGGGTGCGAAAGGTGATCGAGTAGCGAAGCTCGGGCACGGCCGCGATACTGTGCTCCCACTCGCGCCGCGAAGGTCCGGCGAGCAGATAGGCCGAGCGAGGCGCCACCTCGACCGAGCGCCGGGCCCAACCGGCCGCCTGCGGCCTTCGGAAGCGAAGCATGCAGGCGCTGGCCAGGGACAGGCCGACGACCTCTCCGAACACCGCCTTGTCCTTGTGCCATCCGATCCCGGCGCCAGCGGGATAGAGGGTCAGCAGAACCTGCTCGAAATCGGCCGCCGGCCTGTGGGCGAAGTCCGCCGCGATTTCGCGGGCTTCCAGCAGCCGGGGCGGGATCGGCCTTGCCGCTTCCACGCGCCGGCGGCCGTAGTCGTACTTCCAGCCGAAGGACGCCACCTGCCGATGGCCCAGATGTCCGTGAAACTCGAAAGGGGCCAACGGCGTCGCCTGGGCTTCTTCGATCAGCGCAGCTTCCAGGCGCGGAGAGATCACGTCTTCCCGATAGGCGAAGCCCTCCGGCGTTTCCGGCGGCAAGGCAAAGAGCGCGGGTTGGATCGGCGCGGCCATCGCGTGTCCTCGTTCAGAAGATAAGCGGTCGCCGCGCGTGCGCGGTTGCATGATGCTTCCTTCGCATCACGCCATGGCTTAGGTCGAAGGCATGCAACTCCCGATCGATATCGACACCGTCAAAGGTTTCCTGGACCCGGCCGAAGGCCAGGCGCTGCATGACGCCGTGCTGCAGGCCGCGCCCCTCGGCCCGGCGCTGGAAGTCGGCAGCTATTGCGGAAAGTCCGCCGTCTATCTGGGAACCGCCTGCCAGGCTGCGGGCGGCGTGCTCTTCTGCGTCGATCACCATCGCGGGTCGGAGGAGAACCAGCCCGGCTGGGAATACCACGACGCCGAACTGTGGGACGCCGAGGCCGGCGCCATGGACACCTTGCCTTTCCTGCGGCGCACCCTGCGCCGCGCGGGCCTCGAAGAGCACGTCATTCCGGTGGTGGGCCGTTCGGCGACCATCGCCAGGGCCTGGGCGACGCCTCTCGGCTTCCTCTTCATCGATGGCGGCCACACCATGGAGGCGGCGCTGGCCGACTGGCGCGGCTGGACCCCGCACCTGAAGACCGGCGGAATCCTGGCCATCCATGACGTCTTCCCCGACCCCGCCGACGGCGGCCGCCCGCCCTTCGAGATCTACCAGCGCGCCCTGGCCTCCGACCTCTACGAGGAGATCAAGGCGGTGAAGAGCCTGCGGGTGCTGCGCAAGCTCTAGGGGCGGGCCTGTTAGACCTCTGGGCTTGTCACGGCCGCCATCTCAGAGACCTCCCGATACCTGATTGCTACTTGATGTGGTGTTGTTGCTCGTCTCGCGCGTAGGGTGGGGTAAAGTTGAGGTCGGCCTCAGCACTTCACCCTATGCTAGGCCCCTGCTTGCGGCCGCAGCATTCGGGCTCCTGATGTCTCCATGAAGGGTTCAGGGCCATGGCGAACGACGCCCGCTATACTAACCCAGTTCCCCAGTTGGACACGAGCGAGCCGCCGGTGGGATCGGACCGCCGCGCCTTCATGGTGCGTAGCGCCATGGCCGCCGCCATCGCCACCCTGACCGGACGGCCGATCGCGGCCTATGCCCAGACGCCGGCGACCTCACCGCAAGACTCGGTCAAGCTCGATCCGAGCCTGGATGTCGTGAAGAAGTCCAAGGGTCCGGTAATGACCCTGGTGGACGAGTTCTACAAGGTCGGCCCCGGCCCATCGTCGTCCCACACCATCGGGCCGATGCGCATCACCTACGACTTCTATCAACGCGCCGCCAAGCTCCCGCCGGACCAGCTGAACCAGGCGACTGCCCTGCAGGTGAACCTGTTCGGCAGCCTCAGCGCCACGGGCAAAGGGCATGGCACGGAGCGCGCGGCGCTAGCCGGATTGATCGGCAAGGAGCCGGCGACGGTCGACCCTGCGTTCCTGGATAGCCTGGCCGCCAACCCGAACCAGACCTTCAAGGTCAAGCTCGGCGCCAAGGAAATCCCGGTTTCACTGAAGAACATCGTCTACGACGCCACCAAGGGCGACTTCCATCACCCCAATACTATGACGGCCAAGCTGCTGGCCGGCGACAAGGTGCTGCTCGAGCAGGAGTACTACTCGGTCGGCGGCGGTTTCATCGAATGGAAGGGCTACGAGCCGCCCAAGAAGAATCCGCCCAAATATCCCTATGAGCGCATCAGTCAGGTCATCGAGTACTGCAACCGCGACAACATCTCGATCGCTCAACTCGCGCGGGCCAACGAGACGGCGATTTCGGGGAAGAGCGACGCAGAGATCGACGCCTTCCTCGACAAGATCCTGGGCGCGATGGACGCCACGGTGAAGACCGGCCTCGCGGCGCCGACCTCCACCTTGCCCGGACCGATCAAGCTGAAGACCAAGGCTCACGACGTCTATGAGAGCGCTCAGAAGCAGGAGGGCGAGGCGCGTCGGGCCATCGGCCTGGTCTCGGCCTACGCCCTGGCTGGCTCGGAAGAGAACGCCCGAGGCCACCTGGTGATCACCGCGCCGACCGGCGGCTCTGCTGGCGTGCTGCCGGCGGTCATCTACTCGCTCGGGCCGAACGGGGCGAAGATGTCCCAGGAGAAGCTGCGCGAGGCGCTGCTGGCGGGCGCCGTCATCGGCTACCTCTGCAAGCACAACGCCACGCTGTCGGCGGCCGAGGGCGGTTGCCAGGCCGAGATCGGCGTCGCCTCGGCCATGGGCGCTGCGGCTATCGCCCAGGCCTATGGCGACGCGCCGCAGGTGGCGGCGAACGCGGCTGAAGGCGCGCTCGAGCACCACTTGGGCATGACCTGCGATCCGGTGGCCGGCTTTGTGCAGATCCCATGCATCGAGCGCTGCGCCTTCGGCGCCGTGAAGGCTTGGACCGGCTATCTCATCGCCAAGAACGAGATCCCGGCCAACCGCCGCGTCGACTTCGACTCGACGGTCGACGCCCTCGCTCTGACGGCCAAGGAGATGAACTCGAAATACAAGGAAACCTCCGAGGGCGGGCTGGCGGTCTCGCTCGTGCTCTGCTGAGGCGCCGGTGGGGCCGGGGGCATCAGTAAGGCGTGCGGTCGCGGTTGGTGCGTTGAGCGCTGCGCTCGCGACCGCCGCGCAAGCGGAGGGCCGGCCGGCCACAACCGCCGAACTGGAAAAGCAGGTCACGGCGCTGCAAGAGCAGCTACGGGTCATGCAGGATCAGCAGAAGGTGCTGACCGAAACGCTTGGCGAACTGCGGCAGCAGCTCAACACTCAAGCGTCGGCGGTCGTTGCGCCCCCAGCGGCTGAGGTTCCTCCGCAGCAGGCGGCGCTGGCGTCGTCCGCCGCCCCGCCCTTGGTGGTGAAGACCTCCGACGAGACGATCGGTGAGAAGCTGGCGGAACGCTATCAGGACGGCATCGTCATCTGGCAGACGCCCAACGATGTCGCCGTACCCTTCCTGCTGAAATACAACATCAATTCGCAGGTCCGATATCTGAACACCACCTCTGGCGACGAGACCTTCACCGACCACTTGGGGGTCGAGCGCGCCGTCAACCTGCGCAACGACATCACCGTCAACCGCACCATGTTCATCCTGGGCGGCTACATCTTCGATCCGCGACTGCGCTATAGTTCGACGGTCTGGACCTCGGCCGGGTCGAACTCGATCGTCATCGCCGGCAATATCGGCTGGCAGTTCAACAAGGCGTTCACCCTGACCGGCGGCTACACCGGCGTCCCGGGCAGCCGTTCGCTCGTGAACACCTTCCCGTTCTTCCAGTCGACCGACCGGACCATGGCGGACAACTTCTTCCGCCCGGGGTTCACCCAGGGAATCTGGGCCAACGGCGACATCACCAAGGATCTTCACTACCT
>JAEXKM010000254.1 GCA_023445705.1 Pseudomonadota bacterium | reverse complement strand
GACGAAGCATGATGGACCTCAGGTCACTTCCCGGCGCGAACGCGGCCGTGATCCTGAAACGCTTGTGGCGCAGGAGGTTCCTTACGGTCGCCGGACTGACGGTCGTGCTGGGGGCTTGCGGCGCGGCCGAGGCGCCCGCCGCGCCGGATGCGCCGAAGGCGGCAGGGTGCGAAGCTCCAGACTTCGCCGCCGCAGCTGCGGCCAACGCCACGGGGATGCGGGGCCTGGTCTTCAGCCTGTTCGGCCTGCCAGAGGTGGGATGGGGCGTCTACGGGCCGTTGCTGGCCCGCGAAGTGCGCACGGCGTGCCCGCCCGAGAGCAGCGGCTTCGCCCGAGACCTGGCCGGCTGGGGGCCTGGCCGCAGCCCGGACGGCATCGTGGACCTCGACACGCTGAAGAGCATGGCCGTCATCGTGCAAGGGCGGCGGCCGGCCGTGAAGGCGCAGGGGATATGCCCAGCGCCCCCCGATGAGAGCGCCCTGGGCGCCGCCCGGCCCGAGGAGGGCTACCAGGGAAAGCTGGTCTTGCTGCGGCCGGAGGTGCTGGAGGCTTATCGACGCATGGTCGCAGCGGCGCGGGCCGAGGAGCCGGAGATCGCCGGTGATCATCAGTGGCTGAGCCTGGTGTCGGGCTATCGCAGCCCGGCCTATGACGCTGCGCGTTGCGCCACCGAAGGCAATTGCGATGGCGTGCGGCGCGCGGCCTGCTCGCCTCACCGCACCGGCCTGGTGCTGGACCTCTATGTCGGCAAGGGAGAGGGTTTCGGGCCGGTGTCGGTGGAGGACGCCAACCGCCTGACCCAAAGCCAGACCAAGGCCTATCGCTGGCTGGTGGCCAATGCGGTGCGGTTCGGGTTCGTCAACTATCCCTTCGAGCCCTGGCATTGGGAGTGGGTCGGGGCGCGCTGACCTTGTCGAATATCGCTGTTATATATGTCGTCGGCAGGTTTCTCACGGAAGGAGAAAGCGCATGCCGGAATATGTCATCGAGCGGAACATGCCGGGGGTCGGCGGACTTGGGCCGGCCGATCTGAAGGCGGCGTCGCAGACCTCGTGTTCGGTGCTGCGAGAGCTGGGGCCCGAGATCCAGTGGGTCCAATCCTACGTCACCGACGACAAGATCTACTGCGTCTATCGGGCGCCATCCGAGGATCTGTTGCGGCGGCACGCCCAGCAGGCGGGGTTCCCGGCCAACTCCATCGCCCAGGTGCGGAGCGTGATCGACCCGACGACGGCCGAATAGGTCAATCGACGTCCTTAGGCTGAGGGTTGAGGCGCGCGACGGCGAAGGCGAGGACGATGCCGACCACCCCCAGCAGGGCCGAGTAGAAGAAGAAGGTGACATAGCCGGCGCCAAGGGCTGCGGCGCTGACCCCGGACTTCTCCATGGCGCTGGCGAAGGTTTCCGCCGGCAGGTTGGCGAACAGTCCCTTCAGGCTGGCGAAGAAGCCGCTGCCGGTGTCGGCGGCGCCGGCGGCGCCTTCGACGATGCGTCCTGACTGGGAGGCCACCAGCTTGCCCAGCAGGGCGTAGAGCGAGGAGAAGAGGGCGTACTGCGTGGCGGTGAAGCCTTGGCCCGTCAGGCTGGACATATAGGCGATCAGGCAGGTGCCGGCGAAGCCGGAGGCCACGTTGTCCACGCCGATGGCGACGCCGAGCGCCCAGAGCTGCGGGCCCTGGGTCGCCAGCCAGGCGAAGATGAGGTTCGAGATCGGGCCCGCGAAAGCCCCGGCGACCATCGAGCGGATGAGGCCGAAGCGGGCGATGCAGAAGCCGCCCAGCCCGACGCCCACCACCGACATGACCGCGCCCAGCACCTTCCGGACCTCGGCGATCTCCAGCTTGGTGAACCCCATGTCCAGATAGAAGGGGTTCATGATGTTGAGGACGAAGTCCGAGAGCCGGTAGACGCAGATCAGGGCCAGGATCAGCCCGGCCGCGCGGCCGTAGCGTTCGAAGAAGTTGGCCAGCGGCGCGCCGAGGGCGACGCTCAGATAGCGGCCAGGGCGGGTCTGCATGCCCGGAGCGGGACGGGCGGCGAAGAAGATCACCAGGGCGCCGATCACGACGCCGCAGAGCTGGACGAAGGCGCCCCAGGGCTTGGCCTCCCAAAGGGCCTCGATGCCGGTCGCGGCGTCCGCCAGGCCCAGGCGGGCGAGCCCGGCCGAGAGGATGGCGGCGTTGCCGGCGAGGCCGGATCCCAGCACCAGGCCGCCGAGCACGAAGAGGACCAGGCGGATCGCCCATTCCAGGGCGTCGCGGCCGGGGGCGGCGGGGATGTCGCCGGTGTCGATCTTGCGGATCTCGTGCTTGGCCTCCCGCGGGGCGCCGAGCACGCCGAGCACGCCCACCAGCATCAGCACCGCCATGATGGCGTAGGAGGTGTTCCAGCCGACGTATTCGGAAAGGGCCAGGGGAAGGACGCCGGCCACGATCATGGCGATGCGGTAGCCCCACTGGTAGGCCGCGGCCATGGCGCCTTGTTTCTCGGTGACGGCGGCCTCGATCCGCCAGGCGTCGATGACGATATCCTGGATGGCCGAGATGAACCCGACGAGGACGGCGAACAGCGCCATGAGCCCGAGGCTGCGCACCGGGTCGGTGCCGGCGATCGCCCAGAGGCCGGCCAGGATCAGGCCCTGGCAGAGCAGCATCCAGGAGCGGCGGTGCCCCAGCCACTTGGTGACCAGGGGAACCGTGGCTCGGTCGACCAGGGGCGCCCAGAGGAATTTGAGCGAATAGGCGAGGGTCGCCAGGCCGAAGAAGGCGATGACTTCCAGCGACAGGCCCGCATCGCGCAGCCAGGCCGACAGGGTGTCGAAGATCAGCAGGTTCGGCAGGCCCGAAGCGAAGCCGAGCGCCAGCATGACCAGGGAGCGGCGCTCCAGATAGACCGCCAGGGCCTGGAGCGTGCCCGGCTTCTCGGCGGCCTGGCTCTCGGTGGTCATCGGTCTGGCGTCTCCGCGGCGAAGAGGCCGCGGGCCCCAGGCGTCAGGCGAACTTGGCGCGCTCCGCCCTATCCGTCCAGCCGCCGCCGCTGGTCCAGCGTCCAAGCGCCGCGCGAAGGGCGTCGGGGGTCAGCGGCTTGACGAGGAAGTCGTCCAAGCCCGCCGCGAGGCAGGCGTGGCGGTCTTCTTCGAAGGCGTTGGCGGTCAGGGCGACCATGGGGGTGCGCACGCCCAGGCCGCGGACGCGCTCGGCCGCTTCCAGCCCCGACATGCCGGGCATCCGCATGTCCATCAGGATCAGGTCGTACTCGCCGACGGTGAGGGCGGCGATGGCCTCCTCGCCGCCGCCGGCCTGGTCGACACGGCAGCCCTCGCGCGTGAGTAGGGTGCGGGCGAGCAGGGCGTTGATGGGATTGTCCTCGACCAAGAGGATGCGCGCGCCGGGCGCGGCGGCGGGGGCGATGCGGTCGTCCTCGGCGCCTTCCGCAGGCGCGGCGGTGCGGATGGCCAGCACCCGCTCGGCGAGGGAGGCGCGCCGCAAGGGCTTGATGAGATAGCCGGCGAAGCCGGCGGCGCGCAGGGCCTCGATCTCGCCGCGTTCCTCGGGGGTCAGCAGCACCAGCAGAGCGCGTTTGGGCGGGGCGGCTTGCGGCGCCAGGGCGCGGTCGACCAGCACCACGTCCGAAGGCCGGGTGGCGGCCAGGGCGCTGGGGAGGTCCGCGGC
>JAEXKM010000182.1 GCA_023445705.1 Pseudomonadota bacterium | reverse complement strand
TTCAAATCCAGTTGGGGGCGCCAGCGTTCCCGGGCAGGTTCGACTCCTGTGATCTTCCGCCAAAAATTCAAGCATTAAGCAACATATTCAATCTCTCCATTATTTTTTCCTTATTAGTTTCTATTTTTTTTATGAGGGTTCTATCCATCGGAAAGTCGACAACCTCTTTATCTTTATCAATATCGATGTGCCAAATCTCTTTGCACATTATTTTATGGACTTCATGAATATGGCTTTGGGCTATATATTTTACATACCCTAGTTTTACAACTAAATTTCTTAGCTGATGCTGTGATTTATCTGATATCAATATGTAAAATAAATAGTTATATTCTATATAAGTTAATTGAGAAGCAACTAACCTAACTAGCTCTTCATTATCAAACGACTCTGGTTTGTTAAAATGAAGATGATATAACAATGAATGCAATGTAGAAACAAACCTGCCTTGCCGTTTAAAAGAGTAATTTAGGAGTTTTAAGTTTTTATAAAAAATAAAGTTTAAAACTTCAACATCGTCTTCAGTTAAAGAATTCGATTTCATTCTCCTCCTTATCTCGGCAGGAATCTCATTTACTTTTTCTTGCTTGACTTTTGACAACAAGATAAATAGTGATTTTTTTAGAGCATCTCGACCTATAAAAGTCTCGTGTTCATAATTTATGACAATTTCATTCAAAACATTTTTATACATATCTAATAATTTGAATAAAATACTAATGTATTCTTGATTTTTAGTATAGTCATCCTGTTTAAGATATTCTTTATTTTGTCTTGATATCTGTTTCTGCTGCATAACAAGTGTAATTATTAACCCAGCAAAACCTAGACCTGAGAAAAAAGCGTTGATCACCCCAAAAGTGTCACCAAAGCTTCCTAACTCACTTAAAACATTGCCTTCCTTTACTTGAGATATTATGTATATAAAAAAGGTAATATAGAAAAAACAAACAGAAGAAAATGGTATTATGAATAATGAATATTTAAATAACAAAGGAGAAATTAATTTCAACTTTTTAATCATTGTTCATCATCCCTTGATACATCAGAGGGCAGATCATTTTTTTCATCTACTACACCAATGTTTTTTTCGCCTATCACTGTGCCCCCTACATCACCAATGCTGTCTAAAACGCCAACTTCTTTGACAGCATTGACTTGTTTCAAAATATCAAGATCTATCGTTTCCTTTTCATTTTTTGCTGTATTTAATTCGCTCTTATAAAGATTAAAGAAATTTGATAAAATAGTTTCAGCCTCCGATACCCCTGACCTATTCATGCTATTCTTTAACTCATTTACTCTATAATCATAGATAATTTCCTCACGATTAACTTTAATCACGCTTGAAATATCTTCTAAAGAAGACTCTTTGATATCGGCATTAACATATTCTTTTGCTGCTTGTAAAAATGAAGATGTATCATACATTTTAAAATGTTCAATAGCAGTTTCATTATATATTTCTGTCTGTAGCGCTTGTAGTGGACCAACCATTTTTTTCCTAATTTGGTACCACCAATCTTCTTTTTTCTCATCCGTTATAAATACAACATTTTTTACCTGAGGTTTTTTCGCCATATTTAGAATTTGCTTCCATATAATCAGATCACCAAATTCTTTTTTGTATGAGCATCCAGAATAAATGTACTCTTCTAATTCATCTTTAGGTCTGTCTTTAAAGCCAGGTGGGATTTTATTCTGATAACGAGCTAAACCCTCTGAATATATATTTAATAGTTCCTCATTGCTATAAGGGTTTCCAATATTGCTTTGGAATAGCGAATCAAATTTTTCCCGTATAGAATCATGGGAAATAACATCAGGTTTGAGTTCTTGTTGACGCTCCAAAACCTCATTACGAAATTTTATGATCAAAGAGTTTATTTTTTTTGAAAAGGAATCCAACTCCTTTGCCAATACCGGTAGACGACTTTTTATTTTTAAATCATCAATAATCTTAACCGAAATATCCTCATTAATCCTTTCAAAAAATCTGTCAATTTTATGAAATGTATCTCTTTCTCTTGCAATAATTTCAAGACGCCTCATCTGATATTCTAAAGCTACTTGATGTGGCAACCATAATCTATCCTTAATAACATTTAATAAGTCAAATAATTCATTTCTTGTTTCCTCTTCATAACTGTAGAAGTTAAGAAGAACGTTTGTATCAAACACAAAAATCGTACATGCATCATCCCAAATATCTCTTGCTTCAGATGTATTTGGTGTGTAGAAACCTTTAAATAATTTTCTCATGGCACACCTCAGAGATGACTTTTCATCCAATCACTAACCGTTGTAGTTATACCTTTCCATGCCCCATAATTACCTGATTTAACAACTAATAATTTATCATCTGAGTCCATGTATTTCATCAGATGATCTCTAATTTCTGCTGAGGTATCATCGCAAACAATGAGCCATACAGACTCTAAAGGGCGAGCCCATTGAGGATATTTCTTTATTTGTTCTATTAACCGATTATAATCTTTATGTTTTATCAAATCATACATCACCACATATGTTGTCATTTACAACCTCCGAGATGTTTATTGCTTAATAAGCGCATTTTGCACGCATCTTTAACCCACTTACTAAAATTCCCTTTCCCTGCTGCCTTCTCTATCTGCTCCAAAAGCTCATCCTCAAACCGAATATTCTTCATCGTGCTTTTGGTCCGGTCAAAATTTGGTTTCTTTTTCTCTTGCATGGTAG
>JAEXKM010000052.1 GCA_023445705.1 Pseudomonadota bacterium | reverse complement strand
TAGCCAGCTTGCCCTGGTTCGACATCGTCGTCCTGTCGATCCTCCTGACCTCCGCGGCGGTAGGCTTCTTCAGCGGCGCCACACGCGAAATGGTTCGGGCGCTATCCTTCGTGCTCGCCGCCGTGATTGCGATTTTCGGCCTGCGCTGGACCGCGCCGCTGGCCCGCGAAACCATCGATCCGGATTGGCTAGCCTCGGTCGTGGCGGGCCTGGCGGTCTTCGTCCTGATTTATGCGACATTGCGTATCACCGGCGGCGCCATGGTGCGCGGCGTGCACAACACCCATGTACTCGGCGTGCTGGACCGTATGGTCGGCCTGGGATTCGGTGTGCTGCGCGCGCTCGTCGTGCTCGGCGCCCTGCACCTGGCCTTCGAGGCGGCGACACCGGCGGACCGGGTGCCAAAGTGGATGACCGGTGCGGCGTTTTACCCACTGACCAGCGCCTCGGCCCGCATTCTAAAGGCCTTCGCGCCCAAGGGCTTAGACATGGCTGACAAGCTCGCGCCATCCATTGGAGGCGCAGTTCGTGAAGGTTCGACGACGGACCGGGGTGACTCTGGCGGCCCTCAAGGCTATGACCCGCGCGAACGACGCAGGCTCGACGATCTGGTGGAGAAATCCCGATGACTCAGGATCAAGATCGATGGCGCCAGCCGAGCTTCCGGGATCCTGACGACGATACTCCCCGCCTCGAGTGCGGCGTGTTCGGCGTCCATGACACCCAGGCTGCGGCGGCGATCACGGCTCTTGGCCTTCACGCGCTACAACACCGCGGCCAAGAGGCCTGCGGCATCGCCGTCTTTGACGGTCAGCGCTTTCACACCGAACGCCATATGGGCCACGTCGGCGACGCCTTCGCCGGCCCCGATCTGGTCGACCGACTGCCCGGACACTCGGCCATCGGCCACACCCGCTATTCCACGGCCGGCGGCAGCTTCATCCGCAACGTCCAGCCGATGTTCGCCGACCTGGAAGCCGGCGGCGTCGCCCTGGCCCACAACGGCAACCTCACGAACTTCCTGACCCTGCGCGAGCAGCTGGTCGCCGAGGGCGCAATCTTCCAGTCGACTTCGGACTCCGAGGTGATCCTTCACCTCCTGGCGCGCTCGCGCAAAGCCAAGTTCGTCGACCGTTTCATCGAGGCTCTGTCCAAGATCGAAGGCGGCTATGCTCTTGTCGCTCTCACCAACAAGAAGCTGATCGGCGTCCGTGACCCGCTGGGCATCCGCCCGCTGGTCCTGGGCGATCTGGACGGCAAGGCCGTGCTGGCGTCGGAAACCTGCGCCCTCGACATGATCGGCGCCAAGTTCGTCCGCGACGTCGAGCATGGCGAGATGGTCGTGATCGACCACAAGGGCATCCGGAGCATCAAGCCGTTCCCGGCCGCCCGTGCGCGTCCCTGCGTGTTCGAATACGTCTACTTCGCCCGTCCCGACAGCGTCGTGAACGGCCGCTCGGTCTATGACGTCCGCAAGCGCATGGGCCGGCGCCTGGCGCAGGAATCAGGCGTCGAGGCCGACGTCGTCGTGCCCGTGCCCGACTCCGGCGTGCCCGCCGCCATCGGCTATTCGCAGGAAAGCGGCGTGCCCTTCGAAATGGGCATCATCCGCAACCACTATGTCGGCCGCACCTTCATTCAGCCGACCCAGGGCGTGCGTGAACTGGGCGTGCGCATGAAGCACAGCCCGAACCGCGCCGTGCTGGCCGGCAAGCGCGTGGTCCTGATCGATGACTCGATCGTCCGGGGCACCACTTCGCTCAAGATCGTGCGCATGGTCCGCGCCGCCGGCGCCAAGGAAGTCCACCTTCGCTCGGCCTCGCCGCCGATCATGTGGCCGGATTACTACGGCATCGACATGCCCGACCGCGAGCACCTGCTGGCCGCCAACAAGTCTGTCGATGAGATCGCCAAGATCCTCGAGGTCGACAGCATGGGTTATCTGTCGGTCGATGGCCTCTATGCGGCCATGCAGTCGGAGCCCCGGGACCCGGCCAATCCGCAGTTCACGGACCACTATTTCACGGGCGACTATCCCACCCGCCTGCTGGACCGCGAAATCGCCGAAGGTCGTAACGACGGAACCGACCGCCAGCTTTCGTTCCTGGTCGACGCGTGAGCGTCGGCCTGCGGGCCCGGCTCAAGACCCTAGTCCCGGCAATTGGCCGCGGGCCGATGGCCCGCGATCCATTCGCCATGGACGCTCGTAGGGTTCGTTCTTTCGCTCGTGATGCTCTATCACCAACGCCAACTGATGGCCTGCGCCGCTTCGGCGCAGCGCTGCGCCCACCGCCCGCTTCAAGAGCCTAGTCATGACTGAGTCCCTTCCCCTCGACGGCCGCATCGCGCTGGTCACCGGCGCAACCCGGGGCATCGGCCGTGAATGCGCGCTGGCTCTGGCGAAGGCCGGGGCTCACGTCATCGCGACCGGCCGGAACCAAGGCGCCCTGGAAGAGCTGGACGACCAGATCAAGGCCGAGACTGGCAAGTCCGCGACCCTCGTGCCGCTGGACCTCATGCGCGGTGACGACATCGACGCCCTGGGTCTCGCTATCCACGAGCGCTTCGGACGCCTGGACATCCTGGTGCACGCGGCCGCCATCCTCGGAGCCCTCACGCCTGTCGGGCACATGGACCCGCCGCTTTGGGACAAGGTCGTGGCGTCCAACCTCACGGCGACCTATCGACTGATCCGCTCGACCGAGCGCCTGTTGCGCGTCTCGCCCTCTGGCCGCGGCTTGTTCTTCACGACCGGCCGCGTCGAGCGCCCGAAGGCCTTCTGGGGCGCCTACGGAGCCACCAAGGCCGCCCTTGAACATCTAGTCCGCACCTGGGCCGACGAGCTGGAAAACACGACTGTCCGTGCGGCCCTGATCGATCCAGGAGCCATGCGCACGAAGATGCGCGCCGAGGCCATGCCAGGTGAGGATCCCTCGACCCTGCCCCATCCGTCGGAGATCGGCCCGCTGATCGTTGAGCTGGCGCAGGCCGAACTCGGCCTGCCCACGGTCAACGTCCGCTTCGCCGATTGGCAGTCGGCCGGGAAGCTCGCTTCGGCTTGACCCCCGGACGGGCCAGCTTGGCCGCCCGGCCCTTCGGGGTCGGGCCCGCGCCGACTTTCGGCTTTCCTGGCGCGACCTGACGGGTCTTGGGCTTGGCCTTCGTCTTCGGCTTTTCCGCCGGCTCGATCAGCGCCCCCTCGGCCTTGGCGCGCACAGCAGCGACGCCTTTGGGCTGGGCGACCTTCTTGGCGATCTTCGGTGCGAAGGTGGGGACGGACGATTTCGGAGCAGGCCCGCCCTTTTCCTCGCCTTCCGCATAGGGATTGCGGTTCGACTTCACCGTCACCCGGATCGGAACGCCGGGCAGGTCGAAGCTCTCGCGCAGCGAGTTGATCAGATAACGCCGATAATGGTCGGGAAGCTGGTCAGCCCGCGTGGCGAACAGCACGAAGGTCGGCGGCCGCGACTTGATCTGCGCCATGTACTTGGGCTTCACGCGACGACCGTTCACCGCGGGCGGCGGATGCCGCTCCAGCGCCATGTGCAGCCAGTCGTTCAAATCCCGGGTCTTCACCTTGGTCGACCAGTCGCCATGCACCTTGAAGACCGCCGGCATCAGGCGATCGAGGTGGCGGCCGGTCTCGGCCGACAGCGCGACGACCGGCGAGCCCCGAAGCTGCGGCAGCAGCCGTCCGGCTTCCTCAATGATCTCCTTGAGGCGCGCGCCCTGGTTCTCGACCAGGTCCCATTTGGTCAGGCAGAAGACCAGGCCCCGCCCCTCGCGCTCGACCAGATCGGCGATCTGAAGGTCCTGGATCTCGAAGGGATGGGTCGCGTCCATCACCAGGATCACCACCTCGGCGAAGGTGATGGCGCGGATCGTGTCGCTCGTGGAGAGCTTCTCCAGCTTCTCCTGGACCTTCGCCTTCCGGCGCAGCCCCGCGGTGTCGACCAGACGAACCGGTCGGCCCTCCCAGGTCCAGTCCACTGGGATCGCGTCGCGGGTGATGCCCGCTTCGGGCCCAGTGAGGAGGCGATCCTCACCGATCAACTTGTTCACCAGCGTCGACTTGCCGGCGTTGGGACGGCCGACGATCGCGATCCGGACCGGCTTTTCGCCCAGATCTTCCTCTTCCTCGTCGATGTCCGGCCAGACCGCCAATAGCGCCTGGTAGAGGTCCGCCATGCCCTCGCCATGCTCGGCCGAGATCGCGATAGGCTCGCCCAGCCCCAGGCCGAAGGCTTCGTTGACGCCGGCGTCCGAGGCCTTGCCCTCTGCCTTGTTGGCGGCAAGGATGACCGGCTTGTCGTGCTTGCGAAGGAGTTCGGCGAACACCTTGTCCATCGGCGTAACGCCCTCGCGGGCGTCGACCACGAAGAGCGCCACGTCGGCCTCCTCGATGGCGGTCTCCGTCTGCTGGCGCATCCGCGCTTCGAGACTGTCGTCGCTGACGTTCTCGAAGCCGGCGGTGTCGATCAGTTCGAGATCGATGTCGCCGATCCGGCCGGCGCCGAAGCGCCGATCACGGGTGACGCCCGGCTGGTCGTCGACAATGGCGAGTTTCTTTCCCGCCAGCCGGTTGAACAACGTCGACTTCCCGACGTTTGGCCGTCCGACAATGGCGAGCCGCATAGGCATGTGTCAGTCCTGCGCTTTGTGTTCTAGCGCAGCGCGATGAGTTGAGCCTCATCGGTCACGACATAGACAGTCCCGTTGACGGCAATCGGCCCGATCATGGCCGGCGCGCCGATTTTCATGGTCTTCTCCACCGCTCCGGTCTTGGCGTTCAGCGCAACAAGCTCGCCACTGGTTCCCACCAGGATCAGACGGTTCGATGCAAGCAGCGGGCTCGACCAGATCGGACGGGTGGTGAACTTCTTACGGCCAACGCCCATGAAGCCGCCCGCGCGCTGCTCACGCGAGGCGCCAAGGTCCTGGATCCAATAGATCTGTCCAGTCTCGCGCGCGGCGCAGATCACCTCGCCCGCTTTGGACACGACATAGACCACATCGCCGGCCGGCCAGGGGGTCGTGATACCGGTCACCGGCAGGGTCCAGCGCGCCTGGCCGGTCCGAAGATCGGTGGCGGCGAAGACGCCCGAGTGGCTGACCGCGAAGACGTCGCCCTGATAGATGACAGGACGGCCGGGAATGTCACGGATTTCGGAAAGCGCGTTGTTGCGGTTGGCGCGGCTAAGCGCCTCGTTCCAGAGATCGTTGCCGTTGGCGGTCCGCAGCGCGACCAGTTCGCCGGAGCCGAACGACGCCACCACGG
>JAEXKM010000047.1 GCA_023445705.1 Pseudomonadota bacterium | reverse complement strand
ACCTCGGCGAGATCGTGGACCGCTCACTGAGGAAGACCCTCAGCGACATCGGTGTGCTCGGCGCGGCCGTCAACGACAAGCGCTTCGAACTCGTCTACCAGCCGGTGGTCGACCTGAAGGCCGGTTCGACCCTGCACCACTACGAGGTTCTGGTGCGTTTCGGCGACAGCGCCAGTCCCTATCCCATGATCCGCATGGCCGAAGAGCTGGACCTGATAGAGCCGCTGGACATCGCCATCGTTGAGCAGACCGTGGAGCGCCTGAACAAGGAGCCAGGGCTGCGGCTCGCCGCGAACATCTCGGGGCGAACCATTGTCTCCCCCGCCTTCATCGAAGCCGTGCGCGGCATGCTGGCGACCAAACCCGGCGTCGGCGGCCGGCTGCTGCTGGAGATAACGGAGAGCGCGGCCATCGATGATCTGGCCCTGGCGGACCGCCATCTGGCCGTCCTGCGCAAGGAAGGCTGCGTGATCTGCCTGGACGACTTCGGCGCCGGCGCGGCGTCCCTGGCCTACCTCCAACAGCTCACCCTGGACATCGTGAAGATCGACGGCCGCTACATCCGCGACCTGCAGCATGGCGGCCGCGAAAGCACCTTCATCCGCCACCTGGTCAGCATGTGCGGCGAACTGGGCGTCAAGACACTTGCCGAAATGGTCGAGAACACCCAGGCCGAGGAGGCCGTCCGCCGCGCCGGGGTCGACTTCGCCCAGGGCTGGCTCTACGGCGCCGCAGCCGAACAGCCTGAGTTCCGCGCGCCTGGGCAGGTCAGACCCTCCGCCAGGCGCCGCGGTTCCGTCGATAGCTGGGGCTAGGCCAGCCCGGCCGTCCAGTCCGCCACCTTCTGTTCCAGCACGGTCAGCGGCATCGCGCCCGACAGCAGGGCCGCATCGTGGAACTGGCGGATATCGAAACGCTCGCCCAGCGCCGCCTTGGCCTTCTCGCGGATGCGCAGCCAGGTGAGCTTGCCGACCATGTAGCTGCAGGCCTGCCCCGGCCAGACGCAGTAGCGCTCGATCTCCGTCGCCGCAGACGACGGCGGCGAGCCGTCGATCGAGGTCATGGTCTCGATCGCCTTCTCGCGGCTCCAGTGCTTGGCGTGCAGGCCGGTGTCCACGACCAGGCGGGCCGAGCGGAACAGCGCGGCCTGCAGCATGCCCAGTTCCCCTAGCGGGTCGCCTTCGTAGACGCCCATCTCCTTGGCGAGTTGCTCGGAATAGAGCGCCCAGCCCTCGCTATAGGCCGGGAAGCCGGCGATCCGCCGCAGCATCGGAAGATCGGCTTCCTGCTGCAGCGAACGCTGCAGGTGGTGGCCCGGAATGGCCTCGTGATAGGTCAGCGTCTTCAGCGTCCACTTCGGGTTCTCGGCGCTGTCGCGCAGATTGATCCAGTAGATGCCAGGCCGCGAGCCATCCAGGGCGGGGCGGTTGTAGTAGCCGCCCGGCGCTCCGGCCTCGATGAACTTCGGCACCCGACGGATCTCCACCGGCGCCTTGGGCAGGGTCCCGAACGCTTGCGGCAAGCGCGGCTGCATCGCCTTCACCAGCGCATTGAGGTCGGCGATCAGCTGGACCTTCGCCTCGTCGGTGTTCGGATAGAGCTGGTCAGGCGCCTTGAAGAGCGCTGCGATCCGTTGCCCGACCGAACCTTGCGTATAGCCCTTGCTCTTCAACAGCACGTCGGCCCGTTCGCCGAGCACGCGGGCCTGCTCCAGGCCCAGTTCATGGATCTCGTCGGCGGTCAGGGTCGTGGTGGTCGCGCTTTTCAGGGACAGGCGATAGTACTCGTCCCCTTCGGGCAGGCGCCAACATCCGGCGTCATGGGTCGCCTTGCCCTGCAGGGACGCCATGTGCGCAATCTGGCGGTCCAGAGCAGGGACCACCTTCTCGACATAGATCTTCTCCGCCGCCGCGGCGTAGTCGCCGGAGATCGCCTTCTCCTTGGTGCGCCGGACCACCGACCCAACGAGCGGCGAGGCAGCCGGATCAGTCTTCAGGCCGCGCATCTGGGTGAGCGTCCGCTCCACCACGAAGTCCGGGGGAATAACGCCCAGGCCCGTGTCGTGCCGCGCCCGCTCCAATTCCTGGTCCATGACGGCGGCGAAGGCTTCCAGACGCGCCAGATAGGCGTCCGCGTCGGCCTTGGTCTCAATGGTGTGCTGGGAGTCCAGGAAGTCGGGCACGTCCTGATAGGCGCCCGTCAGTTGGGAAAGGACATAGGGCTCGCCGGCGCCCTCGCCGCCGTAGTTGAAGCGCGCGTCGGCCGCCGCGTCGTTCTCGGCCGTGAACAGCACCGCGTCGTAGTTGGGCTTGTCCTTGGCCGAAAGCTTGGCGCGGTCGATCGCCCTCAGCCGGCGAAGCTGGTCGGCGTTGCGGGCTTTGTCGCGAGCAAGCGCAGCCAGGGAGGCGTCGTCCAGCTTGGATTTGGCCGCCGCCCGCGGCCCCTTGTCGAGGCCGAGGCTGGTGACCGCGCGCGGCGAGTCGTCCAGCCGCTCGTCGAAGAAGTGGTCGAAGAGCACCCGCATCTTGGCGTCTTCGGACCCCGCGGTCTGGGCGAAGGCCGGAGTTGCAGCCACGGCGGCGGTAGAGGCCAGGAAGGCCCGACGGTCGATACGCACTAGGTTGGCTCCTTCCGAGATCAGCCGCGGGCGCCGGCGATATACTGGTCGACGACGGCCTCCAGGACCGTCAGCGGCATGGCGCCCGACAGCAGGCCCGCGTCATGGAACTTACGGATGTCGAACCGGCCGCCCAGCGCGGTCTTCGCCTTCTCCCGCAGGCGCAGCCATTCCAGCTTGCCGATCATGTAGCTGCAGGCCTGTCCCGGCCAAACCACATAGCGCTCGATCTCGGTGGTCGAGGCGGTGGTCGGCGTCCCGCTGATGGCGTTCATCGTCTCGATCGCCTTTTCCCGGCTCCAGCGCTTGGCGTGCATGCCGGTGTCGACCACCAGGCGCGCCGCACGGAACAGGGACGACTGGATGTAGCCGATCTCGCCGCGCGGATCGCCCTCATAGACGCCCATCTCGCGCGCCAGCTCCTCGGCGTAGAGCGCCCAGCCTTCGCCATAGGCCGACAGGAAGCTCGCTCGCCGGATCATCGGCAGATCGGCTTCCTGCTGCAGCGAGAGCTGGAGGTGATGCCCTGGGACGCCCTCATGATAGGTGATCGTGGGCAAAGCCCAGCGCGGGTACTCGCCGGTGTCGCGCAGATTGATCCAGTAGATGCCCGGCCGAGAGCCATCCAGGCTCGGCTGATTGTAGTAGCCGCCCGGAGCGCCGGCCTCGATGAACTTCGGCACGCGCTTGATCTGGAGGGGCGCCTTGGGAAGGGCGCCGAAGTACTGCGGCAACCGCTTGGACATGGCCTCGACCATGCCGTTCATGTCGGCCAGCATCTTCTCCTTGCCGGCGTCGTCGTTGGGGTAGTGGTAGCGCTTGTCTTTGTAGAGCGCCTGGATGCGCTCGCCGACCGAGCCCTGGGTCAGGCCCTCGCCGCGCAACAGGACATCGGCGCGGGCCTCCAGCGCCTTGGCCTGCTCCAGGCCGATATTGTGGATTTCGTCCGGCGACAGCTTGGTGGTCGTAGAGCCGAGCAACGCCTGGTCGTAATAGGCTTCGCCGTCGCGCAGGCGCCAGACGCCCGCATCGTGGACCGCCTGGGGCCGGGCGGCCTTCAGCAGCGCGATCTGCCGTTCGATCGCCGGGGCGACCTTCTCGGCGTAGATCTTCGCCGCTTGGCCGGCATAGTCGCCGGCTAGGCCCTTCTCCTTGGCGCGCCGCTCGACCGACGTGACCAAAGTGGAAGCCTCAGGCTTGGTCAGCAGGCCCTGCATCTGCGGCAGGGCGCGGTCGATGATGAAGTCCGGCGGGATCACGCCCGCGGCGATGTCTTTGCGCGCGCGCTCAGCTTCCTCGTCCATCACCTTGCCGAAGTCGGCCAGGCGCGACAGGTAGGCGTCGGCGTCTTCCTTGGTCTCGATCCGATGCTGGTTGTCCAGCCAGTCCGGCGTCGACTGGTAGGAGCCGTTGAGCTGCGAGAGCATGTAAGGCTGGCCGCCGCCGAGATAGCCGTAGTCGAACCGCTGGTTCGCCACCTCGTTGGTTTCCAGATTGAACAGCACGCTGTCGTAGTTGACCCCGGCCATGCCCGAGAGCTGGCTGCGGTCGATGGCCTTCAGTTCGGCCAACTGCTGGGTGTTGAGCGCCTTGTCCTTGGCCTTGTCGGCCAGAGAGGCGTCGTCCAGGCGGAACTTGGCCTTGGCGCGCTCGCCCTTGTCGAGGCCGAGGCTCGTGACCAGTTGCGGCGAGTCGTCCAGCGCCGCCTGGAAGATCTTGTCGAGGAAACGGTCGAGCTGCCCCGATGCGCCCGAAGCCTGGGCCGCAGCCTTGCCGCCATAGCCGCCGAGCACGGCCAAGGCGCCTGCCGAGAGCAGTAGTTGACGCCGATTTTGCATGTAGCACCCCACCCGAAACGGTCACAATGTGACACGGACCCTAGGGGCGGCATGTCCGGCGCGGCAAGTATGCCAATGGCGTTAGCCGTTAATTCTCCGTAATGGGAGCACGGCCCTTCAAGGCTCTGTCGCAGAACCACCGCATTCTTCCGGCAAGTGTTAACGCCTCCCCCGCCATCGGACCATTACGACGTGACTGATACCAAGCCCGCCGACTGGAGCCGACGGCTCGCCAACTACAAGCGCCCGCATCTCGGGCGGAGCATCTTCGAGTTGGCCCTGACCGGGGCGACCCTCGTCGCCCTGTGGGGTCTGGGATGGGCGGCGTTCCACCTCGGCCTTTGGTGGCTCGCCCTGCTGCTTACCGTGCCGGCCGCGGTGTTCCTCGTGCGGCTGTTCATGATCCAGCACGACTGCGGCCACGGCTCATTCTTCGAGGCGAAGGCGGCGAACGACTGGACCGGCCGCGTGATCGGCCTTTTCACCCTGACGCCCTACGACTACTGGCGTCGCACCCACGCCATGCACCACGCGACCTCCGGCAACCTGGATCGCCGCGGCCTGGGCGTGATCGAGATGCTGACGGTCGAGGAATATCTCGCCCTGTCGCCGCTGCGCCGTCTTGGCTATCGCCTCTATCGCAATCCCGCGGTGATGTTCGGCCTTGGCCCGACCTTCGTCTTCTTTCTGCAGCAGCGCCTGCCCATCGGCCTGATGAAGGAAGGCTGGCGTCCGTGGGTCTCGACCCTCGGCAACACGGCCCTGATCGCGGTCGGCATCGGCGTGATGATGTGGCTGCTGGGCGTCGTCCCGGTGATCCTGGTGAACTTCACGACCATGGTCATCGCGGCGACCATCGGCGTCTGGCTGTTCTTCGTGCAGCACCAGTACGAGGGCGTTTCCTGGGCCCGGAACAAGGACTGGAAGCGCGACGACGCCGCCCTGCATGGCAGCTCGCACTACGACCTGCCCCAGCCGCTGCGCTGGCTGACCGCGAACATCGGCATCCACCACGTCCACCACCTGTCGAGCCGCATTCCGTTCTATCGCTTGCCGCATGTGCTGCGCGACCATCCGGAACTGCACGACGTCAGCCGCATCGGCCTCTGGGAAAGCTTCCGCAATGCCCGGCTCGCCCTATGGGACGAGGGCGGCCAGCGGCTGGTCTCGTTCCGCGAGATCCGCCACCTGCCCCGCGCCGCCTGAGCCTGCCGCGCCGTCAACATTGACACCCACCTGCAGGTGAGCCCCAAACTCCTCCCATAAGAAAAAGATATGGGAGGACGTGGTGAGCGCTTGGATATTCGCTGACGTCTGGGAGGCGATCGCCCGCCTGCAGCCGGACCGGCCCGCCCTGCTCCAGGGCGACCGCGTCGTCAGTTGGGCGCAGTTCGACGCCCGCGCTGACGCCCTGGCCGCTCACCTCGTCGCCAGCGGAGTCGGGCCCGACGCCAAGGTCGCGGCCTACCTCTTCAACGGCCCCGAGTATCTCGAAACCTACTACGCAGCCTTCAAGGCCGGGGTTGCGCCGCTCAACACCAACTATCGATACGGCGGCGACGAGCTCACCTATCTTTTCGACAACGCCGACGCCGAAGCGGTGGTGTTCCACGCCAGCTTCACCCAGACCCTGGAGCCGCTGCGCGAGAAACTCCCGACGGTGAAGCGCTGGATCGCAGTGGCCGAACCGGACCACCCGGTGCCCGCGTGGGCCGACGACTACGAGACGGTCGTCGCCAGCCCGCCTGCGCAACGCCCCTTCAAGGCGCCCTGGGGCCGCTCGCCCGACGACCTGCTGCTGCTCTACACCGGCGGCACCACCGGCATGCCCAAGGGCGTGATGTGGCGGCAGGACGACCTCTTCAACGTCATCGGGTCCGGCGGCCATGCCACCATGGGCCTGCCGCCACTGGAGAGCGTCGAGAACCTGAAGAACCGCATTGGCTCCTACGATCCGCCGACCACCCTGGTCTGCTGCCCGCTGATGCACGGGACGGGGCAGTTCTCGGCCTTCATCACCCTCAACATCGGCGGCGCGGTCGCCAGCCTGCCCTCTCGCAGCTTCAGCGCCATCGAGCTTTGGGACGAGGCGGTTCGATTGAAGGCGGACAACATCGTCATCGTCGGCCTGGCCTTCTCGACTCCGATGTTGGAGGCCCTGGAGGCCAACCCAACCCGCTGGGACCTATCGCACGTCAAGGCGATGAGCTCCTCCGGCTCGATGTGGAGCCAGGAGAACAAGCGCGGCCTGCTGTCCTACGCGCGCAACGCCATGATCATGGATTCCTTCGGATCCTCCGAAGCCGTCGGCCTCGGTGCGTCGGCCTCTGCTCCGG
>JAEXKM010000009.1 GCA_023445705.1 Pseudomonadota bacterium | reverse complement strand
CGGCCACCGCCCTTACGTCCATCATCGGCTCCGGCGCGAAGGACCCGTCGGCCTGAGGCACCCCCTTGGCCATGGCGGCGGTCATCTCGGTGGCGGCGTTGCCGATGTCGATCTGGCCGCATGCGATGTCGTAGGCTCGCCCGTCGAGCGAGGTCGACTTGGTGAGGCCGCTGATCGCGTGCTTGGTCGCCGTGTAGGCCACGGAATAGGGGCGTGGCGCATGGGCGGAGATCGAGCCGTTGTTGATGATGCGGCCGCCGCGAGGCTCCTGCGCCTTCATCACCCGGAAGGCCGCGCGCGTGCAGAGGAAGGCGCCGGTCAGGTTGACGTCCACGACCCGTTTCCAGGCCTCCAGCGACAGGTCTTCCAGACGTCCGCCGGCCGAGGCGCCGGCGTTGTTGAACAAGAGGTCCAACCGGCCATAGGTCTCGACCGTCGCGGCGAACAGCGCGTCCACCGCGGCCTCGTCCGACACGTCGGTCGGCGCGACGAGGGTGCGGTCGGGGGCGTGTTCGGCTGTCCTCCTCAGCTCTTCCTCGCGCCGGCCGGCGAGGGCGACGCGCCAGCCGGCGTCCAGCAGGGCGATGGCGGTGGCGCGGCCGATGCCGGACCCGGCGCCGGTGACGATGGCGATCTTGTCAGTCATGGCGCGCAAACTAGCAGGGCCCCGGCCAGGGCAAAGCGTGCAGTCGTGGACGGTTTCGCAAATCCCGATGCATTCGGCGCATAGCCGCGCTAGGTCCGAAGGATGAGCGAGAAACGAGGCAGGGTGCTGATCATCGCCGGCTCCGACTCCGGTGGCGGGGCGGGGATCCAGGCCGACATCAAGTCCGTGACCATGCTGGGCGGATACGCAGCCACGGCGATCACCGCGGTAACCATCCAGAACACCCTCGGGGTCAGCGGGGTCCACGCGATCCCAACCGAAGTCGTCGAGGCCCAGGCCCGCGCGGTGTTGGACGACATCGGCGCCGACGCCATCAAGACCGGGATGCTGGGCGACACCGCCATGGTGGAGACGGTCGCCCGCATCCTGGAGCAGTCGGGCGCTCCTGCCATCGTGGACCCGGTGATGGTCGCCAAGGGCGGCTCGAACCTGCTCGCGGCGGACGCCATCGACGCGGTGCGGAGCCTGATGATCCCACGTGCGGCCTTGCTGACGCCCAATGCGCCGGAAGCCGAGGCGCTGACGGGGTTGCCAGTCGCCGACCTCGACGGCCAGCGCCGCGTCGGTGAGGCGCTTCTTGAGCTCGGCGCGGCCGCAGTTCTGATGAAGGGCGGCCACGTCCCGGGCGAAACGGTGACCGATGTCCTCATGACCCGCGAGGGCGAGACGACCTATTCGGGTGAACGGCTTCACACGCGCCATACGCACGGCACGGGGTGCACCCTGGCCTCGGCCTGCGCTGCTGGGGTGGCGCAGGGCATGTCGCTGGAACAGGCCGTAGCGCGCGCTTGGGGCTATGTTCACGAAGCGATGCGGTTGGCGCCGGGCTTCGGCGCCGGACATGGCCCGCTCGACCATGGCTGGCCGCTGCGGGGCGCTCAATGAGCGGCGCGCAGCGACAGCGGCTGGAGGAGATCGTCCGGGGGACGCCGAGCCTGATGCATGTGCTGCAGACGGCGCGGAGCCTTGCCCTGCCGGACTGGCTGATCTTCTCGGGGGCGGTCTATCAGCCGGTGCTGAACAGCCTGACCGGCCGCGATCCGGACTATGGGATACGCGACTACGACCTGGGCTATTTCGACGGGGACACCTCGTACGAGGCCGAGGACGTTGTGATCAAACGGGTGGCCCGGGCCTTCGAGCCGCCGCTACGTGAAATGGTCGAGGTTCGCAACCAGGCGAGGGTGCACCTGTGGTTCGAAGGCAAGTTCGGCGAACCTTACGATCCGCTCGCTTCGAGCGCCGAGGCGCTTTCGCGTTTCACTTCGACGGTGTTCGCAGTGGGGGTGCGGCTGGAGGCGGACGACAGCCTCACGGTTCATGCGCCGTTCGGCCTGGACGACCTCTTCGCGATGCGCCTGCGGCCCAATCCGACCCGCACCACCACCGGCTTCCTGCGAACTGCCCAAGCCGCGCAGCGCCGCTGGCCTGAGCTGGTGATCGTCGAGGGCTAACCCTGGGACGGCGCGTGGTCGCCCCAGGGGTTTGCGGATCTAGCGGCGGTAGCCGTAGCCATAGCCGTAGCGGTCGTTGTCGCGACGTTCCCAACGGATCTTCGCGGACAGGATGTCGAAGCGGCGGTCCAGGTCGGCGCGCTCCCAACCCGACAGTCCGTTCGCGCGATAGCGGCGCTCCAGGCGGGCGATGTCGTAGAACTCGTTGCGCAGGCGGCTGGCCTCCTGGCGGTTGAGCTGGCCGTTACGCACCCCCATTTCGATCCGGCGGTCGAGCTGCGCCTGGCGCTGGTTGATGCTGGTCCAGTCTCCGCGGCCATAGCGGTCGTGACCGCCGTAGGGCTGGGCCATGGCCGGGACGGCGGCGGCCAGGGCGGAGGCCGCGGTCAGGGCGAGAACGATCTTCTTCATAACGGTTCCTCCTTGGGTCGGCGTCGCCGATGAGCGACGTTGGTCCCAAGGAAGCAGCCCGCGCCTGAAACCAGACTGAGCCTTTCGTTGTAAGGCGTTCAGCTTTGCCTATGCGGCCGCGGTCGCCGAGGTCGCGACGCCGGTGGCCGCCTCGGTCAGGGCCCGGCTGATGGCCTCGTAGAGCTTGGCGATCTCGATCGGCTTGGCGACGTGCCCGTCCATGCCGGCGGCGAGGTATTCCTCGATCTGATGCGACAGGGCGTTGGCGGTCAGCGCGACGATGGGCGTGCGGGCCCGGCCGTTTTCCGTCTCGGCGGCGCGGATGGCGCGGGCCGCATCGATGCCGTCCATGACCGGCATCTGGATGTCCATCAGCACGAGGTCGTAGGCGCCGTCGCGCCAGGCTTCGAACGCCGCCCGGCCGTTGGCGACGATGTCGATCTCGATGCCCAGGGAGCCCATCACCGCGGCCAGCACCTGCTGGTTGGTGGGATTGTCCTCGGCGGCCAGCAGGCGCAGGGCGGATTCGTCGGCGTCGCTCGGCGTGGGTTGAATGACACTCTCGCGGGCGGTCAGTTCGCCGCGCGCCAGGGGCAGCTCGACCATGAAGACCGAGCCGACGCCTTCGCGGCTTTCGACGCTGATGACGCCCCCCATCATCTGGGTCAGCTCGCGGCAGATCGCCAGGCCAAGACCGGTGCCGCCGAACCGCCGGGTCGCGGAGTTGTCGGCCTGGGTGAACTTCTCGAACAGGCCCGATTGCTTTTCCGCCGCGATCCCGACGCCGGTGTCGCGAACAGTGAGCCGCAGGGCGCCGGTTTCCGGCGCGATGTCGAAGACGGCGCTGACCTCGCCCTGCAGGGTGAACTTGATGGCGTTCGAGAGCAGGTTGCCGACGATCTGGCGAATGCGGTCGGCGTCGCCCTGCCAGACGCCCCGGGCGGCTTCGTCCACCTCGACTCGGAAGTCGAGCCCCTTGCTCGCGGCGATCACCGCAAGGGACTCTCGACTGGGGGACAGTTCGGTTTCCAGGTCAAAGTCGTCGACGACCAGGGACAGCTTGCCCGCCTCGATCTTGGAGAGGTCGAGCACGTCGTTCAACACGGCCAGCAGCAGGCCGCCCGATTGGCGGATGACCTCAAGCCGCTCGCGCTGGACGGTGTCCAACTGCCCCATCGACATGACCTCGGCCATCGCCAGAACGCCGTTGAGCGGGGTGCGGATCTCATGGCTCATGTTCGCGAGGAACTGCGACTTCAGCACGTTGGCGGCGTTTGCCGCATCGCGTGCGTCGACCAGTTCGCGGAGTGTCGCCTGCAGGGCTTGTTCGCGCTCGTCCAGCTTCGCCAATAGGTGGTTGAAGCTATCGGTCAGGCTACGGAAGAGCGCATCGTCAGCGGCAACCTCGACGGGAGCGAAACGCCCGCTGGCGGCGACCTCATGCATGGCCTCGGACAGCCGCAGCACCGGCGCGATCACCTTTGCGGCGAGTCCGCGGGCGAGAAACAACGCCAGCCCGACGCCGCCGAAGAACAGCGCGCCGGTCAGGGCGATGAACTGCGGAAGCATCGCCGTAAGGGCCGGGGTTTCGAAGCTCATGGTGAGCTTGCCGGGCTTCAGGCCTTCGATGCCGACCGGCGTCGAGATCGTCTCGATATCGGCGGCGGCGGACTTGGTTTTGCGTTCGTAGGCGGCTACGCGCTCGCCGTCCGCACCGGTGAGGATCGCCGAGGTCACGGCGTCATCGGTGACCAGCGTTGCAATGGCGTCCCTTGCGCCGTCGCGATCGCCGTCGACGAGCGCGGCGCCTGCGGCGCTGGCGGTGATCTGGGCGAGGGACCGGTGAGCCTGATGGCTCTGCTCCCGCGCCACCGCCCATTGCTGGAGCATGAAGGTCAGGCAGGCGGCGACCAACACGACGACGGTCGTGATCAGCGCCACGCCCGCCACGCGTGCGTGGAACGTCATCTGGGGCCTGGAGCCCGCCTTTGGCGCTTGCTCAGTCATGGGCTCGAAACCAGTTCAGCCCTGCCGGTTTACGGCAAACCTCCTAACGCTTCGCTTCCAGATCGCTCGCGTAACAGGCGAATTGTTGTGCAGACGACACAACTTCAACCCCCGCGCGACAGAATCGTGGTTAACAGAACGTAAATCCTCTAGGCGGGACTTAACCTCTGGTTTACCTTGATTGCGTTAGGGTTAAATCCTTCGGAGGGGCCTCCCCATGGAAAAGGTTTTTGTCGCGCAGCGCGTCGCGACCAAGTTGTTTTCGACTGAAGCGGCGGTTGACCAAGCTATGGTCGAAGCCACCGAGCTGCTCGCGGACCTGCTGAAGGCTCGCGGTGAAGTGAACGCTTCGATGGTGTTCGCTGACGATGTGCAAGTGAAGATGGTCGAGGCCATTCAAGCCCTCGGGGAAGCCCGTACCGCCATGGTGGGCGCTCACAACGAACTCGCCGAAGCTCAACTGCGCCTCGGCATCCGCACCAAGCTCGGCTACATGGACAAGCCGGCCAACGCGCGGAAGGTCGAAGTCACGACCATGCGCGAAGTCGGCTAAGGCCGGCTTGGTTGCAATAGATTAACTGGTGCTACGCCCCTAATGGGAGTTAGGGGCGTAGTATCATGCCGACAGCACCGATCGTTCTTGGCCTGATCGCCCTCACCTTGGGGATCTCGCTGCTCGCCCTCTGGAAGGGCGGACCCGCTGAAAGGCTGGGTGGCGCCGTCGTCGGCGCAAACGTCGTGCTGTCCATTGCCAGCGGCCTGGTGCTGCCGCAGTCGGCCCAGTCCATCGCGCGGCTCACCCTCGATGGCCTGACCGCGCTCTGCCTGCTCGTCATCGCCGTGCGCTACGCCAGCTTTTGGCTCGGTGGCGTAATGCTGCTCTACGCGGCGCAGTTCAGCCTGCATGCGTTCTACATTGTGACGTCGCGGCCGATCGACCTGCTGCACATCAAGATCAACAACGTGAACTTCCTGCTCATCAGCATCTGCCTGGCCGTCGGCACGGGCGTGGCGTGGTGGCAGAGGACCCGCGCCCCCGGCGCTGCGACAAAGTCGCCGGCCACGCCCCCAAAGAGCTAGGCGCCTCAGCCGCGGGTCCCGGCCTGGAAACCGGGCGTGCGGCCTTACCGAAAAACTTTCTCTTGCGTCGAAACTCAAAGCGTCGTTAGTCGCCCGCGGGCCACGCTCCCCCAACGGGGCGCTGCTCATCTGTAAGGATGGGAGACATCGCTATGACGACCGCCAAGCCGGCCATGCGCCCGGCTCGACCCGAATTTTCATCTGGCCCGTGCGCGAAGCGCCCCGGATGGACCCCCGAAAATCTCCAGAACGCCGTCCTCGGCCGCTCGCATCGCTCCAAGCTGGGCAAGGCGCGCCTGCAGGAAGCGATCGACCGCACCCGTCAGGTTCTGGAAGTCCCGGAAGATTTCCTGATCGGCATCGTGCCCGGCTCGGACACCGGCGCCGTGGAAATGGCCCTGTGGTCGATGCTGGGCCCGCGCCCGGTGCAACTCCTGGCCTTCGAAAGCTTCGGCAAGGATTGGGTGACGGACGTCGTCAAGCAACTGAAGCTTCCCGCCGAGGTTCTGGACGCTCCGTATGGCGAACTGCCGGACCTGACCAAGGTCCGCAAGGATGCGGACCTGGTCTTCACCTGGAACGGCACCACCTCGGGCGTGCGCGTCCCGAACGCCGACTTCATCGCCGCCGACCGTGAAGGCATCACCATCTGCGACGCCACCAGCGCCGCCTTCGCCCAGGAGTTGGACTGGACGAAGCTCGATGTCGTGACCTTCTCCTGGCAGAAGGCCCTGGGCGGCGAAGCCGCGCACGGCGTGCTGATCCTGTCGCCCCGCGCCGTGGCGCGCCTCGAGAGCTACACGCCGGCCTGGCCGATGCCCAAGCTCTTCCGCATGACCAAGGCCGGCAAGGTGGCCAAGGACATCTTCGAAGGCGCCACCATCAACACGCCTTCCATGCTCTGCGTGGAAGACGCCATCGACGCCCTGAAGTGGGCCGCCCAGATCGGCGGCCTGCACGAGATGCAGCGTCGGGCCAACGCCAATCTCGGCGCGCTTGCGGAGTGGGTCGCCAAGACCGAGTGGGTGGACTTCCTGGCCGCCGACCCGGCCTCGCGGTCCAACACCTCGGTCTGCCTGAAGGTGGTCGACAAGCGGGTCACCGGTCTGGCCGACGACGCCCAGGCCGACTTCGCCAAGAAGCTGGCCGCCGTCCTCGAAAAGGAAGGCGTGGCCCTGGACATCGGCGGCTATCGCGACGCCCCGGCCGGCCTGCGCATCTGGTGCGGCGCTACCGTCGAGACCTCCGATCTGGAAGCGCTGACGCCCTGGCTCGACTGGGCCTTCGCGACCACGCTCGAACAGCTTCAAGCCGCCTGATCACGCCTTAGCGCTCTCGCTGACCCGCGCCCGGACTCCGGTGCGGGGCGAGAGCGCATACCCCAATCCGCAAGGACACCCCACCATGCCCCGCGTACTCATCGCCGATAAACTGAGCCCGGCCGCTATCGAGATCTTCAAGCAACGCGGCGTCGACGCCGACGTGAAGACCGGCCTTCCCAAGGAAGAACTGCTGAAGATCATCGGCGACTATGACGGCCTGGCTGTCCGCTCGGCCACCAAGGCCGATAAGGACGTCATCGCCGCCGCCCGGAACCTGAAGGTCATCGGCCGCGCCGGCATCGGCGTGGACAATGTCGACATCCCCGCCGCGACCTCCAAGGGGATCGTGGTGATGAACACCCCGTTCGGCAACTCGATCACCACGGCCGAGCACGCTATCGCGATGATGTTCGCCCTGGCTCGCCAACTTCCCGCCGCCGACGTCTCGACCCAGGCCGGCAAGTGGGAAAAGAACCGCTTCATGGGCGTGGAGCTCTACGCCAAGACCCTCGGCCTGATCGGAGCCGGCAACATCGGCGGCATCGTCGCTGACCGCGCCAACGGCCTGAAGATGAAGGTCGTGGCCTACGATCCCTTCCTGTCGGCCGAACGCGCCGTTGAGATGGGCGTCGAGAAGGTCGAGCTCGAGGACCTGCTGGCCCGCGCCGACGTCATCACCCTGCACACGCCGCTGACCGACAAGACCCGCAACATCCTGTCGGCCGAAAACCTGGCCAAGACCAAGAAGGGCGTGCTGATCGTCAACTGCGCCCGCGGCGGCCTGGTCGACGAGGCGGCTCTGCGCAAGGGCCTGGACGACGGCCACATCGGCGGAGCGGCGTTCGACGTCTTCGTCGAAGAGCCGGCCAAGGAAAACGTGCTGTTTGGCGCCGAGAACTTCATCGCCACGCCGCACCTGGGCGCCTCGACCCTGGAGGCCCAGGAGAACGTGGCCCTGCAGGTCGCCGAGCAGATGAGCGACTACCTGCTGACCGGCGCGGTGTCCAACGCCCTCAACAGCCCTTCGGTCACCGCTGACGAAGCGCCGAAGCTGAAGCCGTTCGTGGCCCTGGCCGAGCGCCTGGGCGCCTTCGCCGGGCAGATGGTCGACGTCGAGGTGAAGGCCGTGGATATCGCCTACGAGGGCGAAGTCGCCAACCTGAACACCCGCCCGCTGACCGCGGCCGCCCTGGCCGGCGCCCTGCGCCCGATGCTGGCCGAAGTGAACATGGTCTCGGCTCCGGCCGTGGCCAAGGATCGCGGCATCACCGTGTCGGAGAGCAAGCAGGACGACTCGCCGATCTATGACAGCCTGGTGCGGATCACCGTCACCACCGCGCTGGGCAAGCGTTCCTTCGCCGGCACCGTGGTCGCCGGCGCGCCGCGCATCATCGAGGTCAAGGGCATGGACCTGGACGCCCCGTTCGCCTCGGCGATGCTTTATGTGAACAACCTCGACAAGCCGGGCTTCATCGGCGCCATCGGGGCGCTGCTGGCGGAGAAGGGCGTGAACATCGCCACCTTCAACCTCGGCCGCGTTTCGGCCGGCGAAGACGCCATCGCGCTGATCGGCGTCGACCAGGATGCTCCCGAAGACCTGATCGCCAAGATCCGGGACCTGCCGCACGTCAAAGAAGCCCGCAGCCTGCGCTTCTGATCTCCGTGACAAAGCCGCGCCGCCTTCCGGGTGGCGCGGTGGCGTCGCGCTCGACTACATGGGCCGTTCGCGGCCCGACAGGGCCTGGACCTCTTCGGCGGTCAACGGCGTGATGCTGCGAACCGAGCAGCGCCGCTGACGGGGGCCCGTCCGGTGCACCAGGGTGACACCCATCCCGCTTCCCGCGCATATGCTGGCGCCGGTGCTGGTCCGCAGGGACACGCGCGAGGCGAAGCTCAGGTCTGGGCATTGCGAAAACAGGTCGATCCGAAAGAAGTCGCTGGCTCCTACGCGGACGTTGACCGTCCGACTGTCGACCACCGCGAATGAAGTTGCGCTGGACGCAAAGAAGCACTGCCGACTGGTTGTTGCGGCGCTCTGAGTCCTCTCCGGATTAGCTGCGCAACCCGCCAGAAGCAGCGTAGCGGCCAAACAGCCCCAATTCGTCATTCCAGACATTCGAGCGCTCCGCGGCGAGCGGTCGTCTATGCGACCGGGCCTGCCCACTGTGCGACCGGTTCGGGGCGAGCGCATCGGGCCGACGCCCTAGAGCCACGGGGAAACACGCCTGATGGCGAACTCTTCCGGGAAGCATGAACTCACGCGGACCTTCGCGGCCGCCGCCGGTGAGGCTACGCTCGTGGTGGAAGTGCGCGATCCGCGCACCAACGCGCTGCTCGCCCGCGCCCTGGACGGACGCATCGCAGGCCAGTCGCGGCTGGCGCTTCGCAACAGCGTCACCAACCGCAGCGATGTCCGTCGAACGAGGCTTGGGGGCGGTCGAGCGTCGATGACTTCCGCGCGCTTCAGGCCGCTACGGTGGACGATACCCCGGGACAGCCCTGACGACAGGGCGGTGTCCACGACAAAATCGGGCCGCCCGGTCTTCCAGGCGGCCCGCGATGTTTTGAGAATATGTTTTCTTCAGCGGCCGGACGGCTTGGTGTTCCGCCCTGTTTCCGAGTTCGGTCCCCCGTGCTGCGCGCGGCTTTCCTTGGTGTCTGGAATGGGCTGGTGAGTAGTGATCCGCTGCCCATCGGCGGTGGTCTTGGTGACCGTGCCGCTGGGGTTGACCTGCTTGTCGACGACTTTCTTGCCTGTCGGCGCTGCTGCGGGCTTGGCGGGGGTACTGCTGGTTTGCGCCTGAGCCGCGCCGCTGAGAGCGGTTACGCAGCCCGCGACGAGCGCCAAATGCCAAAAACGCATTGAAACACTCCTGGTGTGGCCATCTGGGATAGCCCCAGATTTCATCGATTCAGCAGACCGCTTCGGGGCCAATCAATCGGGTCAATACCGGATGCGGAGGCGTAGCTGGCCTGCATCGCCGCCTCCCGCAGACCAGCTGCGCCTTCGTCACCACCCTGAAGTGCTTGACTCTTGAAAGCCTAAAACTAGAACAAAAGAAGAACTTGGGAATGAGGCAATGTCCGGTTTTCGCGATGGCCGCCTGGCGGCTCTCAAGGCGAAGATTTCCGCTATCGAGGCGGGGGGGCGGGCAGAATCCGCATCCTTGCCATTCGGGGCTTTCGCCCTGGACCGCTGCCTTCCAGGCGGTGGTCTGCCGCTGGGCCAATGGCACGAGTTCCTCGGGGAGGGGATGGAGACCGAGACCGGGGCGTCTGCGGCCGCCTTCGCCGCCCTGGTCGCTGCGCCCCTGGCATGCCGGGGCGAGGCGGTCTGGATCCTGCGACGGGACGATCTTTTTGCGCCCGGCCTGATGGGGCTGGGGTTTCCGGCCGAACGCCTGATCCAGGTCTGCGCCCGGGACGAGGATGAAGTCTTGGCGGTCGCCGAGGACGCGCTTTCCACCGTGGGGGTCGCCGCCGTCTTCGCCGAGGTGGAGGCCGTGGACCTGACCGCGGGCCGGAGGCTGCAACTGGCCTGCGAAACTCACGGGGCGACCGGCTTCGTCATCCGTCGCCGCCCCTTCGGAGGGACAGGCCGTAAAGGGGGGGCAGGTTCGGCGGCGGCCACCCGATGGAAGATCACGCCCGCGGCCAGCGAGCCTGGACCGGGAGAATTTGGCCTTGGCCCCCCGCGCTGGCGCGCGGAGCTGGAGCGCTGCCGCGGCGGGCGGAGCGGCGCCTGGCTGATGGAGGCGAGCGCCGCCTATGTCTGGGAGGCCAAGAATGGCCCGCATCCTCTGCGTCTGGTCTCCGAACTGGGCGATCGCGAACTGGCGCCGCCGCAACGCCTGGCGAGCTGACCCCCAATCCACCGGGGAAACTGCCGCGCCCTTTGCCCTCATCGAGACGGTGAAGGGCGCGCGCCGTTTGGCCGCGGTGGACAAGGCGGGTCGGAATCAGGGCCTGTTCGCAGGGCAGAAGGCGACTGACGCCATGGCGCTGGTTCCTGGCCTGCTCTCCGCCGAGGCCGAGCCGGAAGCCGATGCGGCGGCTCTGACCGCCCTGGCCGACTGGTCCGTGCGGTTTTCTCCGGCGGTCGCCGAGGACGCCCCCGATGGCCTCTTCCTGGACATCAGCGGGGTCGATCACCTTTGGGGCGGGGAGGCGCAACTCGTATCCGATTATCGGGGGCGCCTCGCAGCCAACGGAATCTACGTGCGCTGCGCCGTGGCCGACACCCCGGGCGCAGCGTGGGGGTTCGCCCATTTTGGCAAGGGCGCAGAGATCATCGTCCCGCCTGGCGGCCAGGCCGACCTGATGGCCTATCTGCCGCCGGCCGCGCTGCGGCTGGAGCCGGAGGCCGCCGCCCAGATGGAACGGCTGGGCTTGCGTATGCTGTTCCAGATCCTCGGCATGCCCCGGGCTCCCCTGGCGCGCCGGTTCGGTCGGCACACCCTGATGCGGATCGATCAGGCCATGGGTCGGGCAGGCGAGGGCCTGACCTATCGCCGCCCGCCGCATCCGTGGTTCGCGCGGCTGGCCTTCTTCGAGCCGATCAGCGCCCTGGAAGACCTGCAACGGGTGACGCGCGACGTCGCCGCCAAGCTTTGCACCAGACTGGAGCGCGAGGGGCAGGGCGCGCGCCGATATCGGATCGTCTTCCACAGGGTCGATGGCCAGGCCCTGCCGCTGGAGGTGGGATTAGCCCTGGCTGCGCGCGATCCGGGCCGGATCGCCAAGCTGTTCGGCCCCAAGCTGGAAACCGTGGATCCGGGCTTTGGGGTCGAGGTGGTGACCCTGGAAGCCGAGGAGGTGGAGCCCGTCGCCGGCCGGCAGGCGCGCCTGGACGCCAGCGCCGAGGCGGCGGTGGAGGATGGGCTGGCCCCGTTGGTGGACCGCCTGAGCAATCGATTGGGCGAGGACAGGGTCTGGAAGAGCGCGCCGGTGCAGAGCCATGTGCCCGAGCTCTCGACCCGGCCCGCCCCGCCCTTGGCCACGGTGCCGCCTCGCGCCTGGAATCCGGAAGCGCCGCGGCCCATGCGGTTGTTCCGCCAGCCGGAGCCGCTGGAGAATGTCATGGCCCTGACGCCGGACGATCCGCCCCGGCAGTTCCAGTGGCGCAAGCGCGTCCATCGCGTGCTGCACGCCGAGGGCCCCGAGCGCATCGGCGAGGAGTGGTGGCGGGGCGATATCGACAAGGTCAGCGTCCGCCACGTCCGCGACTATTACCGGGTCGAAGACCAGGAAGGCGCGCGCTTCTGGGTCTATCGTGAGGGCCTCTATGAAGCCGGCGCGCCGGCGCGCTGGTGGATGCACGGGGTGTTCGGATGACCCGCTACGCCGAGCTCCAGGCCACCACCAATTTCTCCTTCCTGCGCGGGGCCTCGCATCCCGACGAACTGGTCAGCGCCGCGGCGATCCTGGGCATGGAGGCGATCGGGATCTGCGACCACAATTCCCTGGCCGGTGTGGTGAGGGCCTGGTCACAGGTCAATTTCCTCAAGGAGAACAAAGGTCCGGAGGTCCGGGCCTTGACCGGCTGCCGCCTCGATTTCTCGGACGGGTCGCCTTCGGTGCTCTGCTATCCCACTGACCGGGAAGCCTATGGCCGCCTG
This sequence comes from Pseudomonadota bacterium, assembly GCA_023445705.1. Taxonomy (GTDB): domain Bacteria; phylum Pseudomonadota; class Alphaproteobacteria; order Caulobacterales; family Caulobacteraceae; genus Phenylobacterium. The sequence goes on along the minus strand of JAEXKM010000009.1, from coordinate 6,359 downwards.
ACGCGCCTGCTGACGATCGGTCAGCTGCGGGCGGAAAAGGGGGTGTGCGAACTCCACTGGGATGACTTTCTCGATCATGCGCAAGGTCAGCTCGCGCTAGTCGTGCCGCCCGACCAACTGGATGAGGCTTTCGAAGCGCGCCTGATGCGGATCGCCGGCGAATTGCGCGGTGATGTCTGGCTGGCGGCGTCGCGCGGTTATGGCCCGCGCGATCTGCACCGGCTCTCCAAGCTGGCCGCACTGGCCGAACGTTCGGGCGCGCCGATGGTCGCCACCAACGACGTCCTCTATCACGGACCGGAACGGCGGCCGTTGCAGGATATGGTCACCTGCATCCGCGAAACCTGCACTATCCACGAAGCCGGCTTGCGGCTGGAAGCCAACGCCGAGCGGCACCTGAAGTCGCCGGAAGAGATGGCGCGGCTGTTCGCACGCTTTCCAGGCGCGATCGAGCGGACGATCGAGATCGCCGGTCGTGTGAAGTTCGACCTCTCCCAACTGCGCTACGAGTATCCCGACGAACCGGTGCCGCCCGGCAAGACGGCGATCCAGCACTTGAGCAAACTCGCCTGGGACGGCGCCAAGCAGCGCTATCCGGAAGGCGTGCCCGAAAAGGTCAAAGGGCTCCTGCGCATGGAGCTCAAGCTCATCAAAAAGCTGAAATATCCGAATTATTTCCTGACCGTCCACGATCTGGTGATGGAGGCGCGGCGCTTGGGGATCCTTTGCCAGGGGCGGGGCTCGGCGGCCAACTCGGTCGTCTGCTTCTGCCTGCACATTACGGCGGTGGATCCTACCAAGAAGGGCCAGGACCTTCTGTTCTCCCGCTTCATCTCGGACGAGCGCGGCGAGCCGCCCGACATCGACGTGGACTTCGAGCATGCCCGCCGGGAGGAGGTGATGCAGTACGTCTACAAGCGATACGGCCGGCGTCGGGCCGCCATCGTCGCCACCGTCATCCACTATCGGCCGCGAATGGCGATCCGCCAGGTGGGCAAGGCCCTGGGGCTGACCGAAGACATCACTGCTGCCTTAGCCAACACCATCTGGGGAAGCTGGGGGGAGGAGGTGCCGGATCACTACATCCGGCAGGCCGGGCTCGATCCGGACAACCCGGAAATCCGCAGGGCCGTCGCCCTGGCGACCCAACTCCTGAAGTTTCCCCGCCACCTTTCCCAACACGTGGGCGGCTATGTGCTGACGAAGCGCCGGCTGGACGAGACGGTGCCGATCGGCAACGCCGCCATGAAGGATCGAACCTTCATCGAGTGGGACAAGAACGACATTGATGCGCTCGGCCTGATGAAGGTCGACGTGCTGGCGCTCGGCATGCTGACGGCTCTCAAGAAGAGCTTCGACCTGATTCCGGAGAAGGCGCTCGGCAAGAAGGTCGTCGATATCGCCGATCTGCCGCAGGAAGATCCTGAAGTTTACAAGATGCTCAGCGCTGCGGACTCGATCGGGGTCTTCCAGGTTGAGAGCCGGGCGCAGATGTCGATGCTGCCGCGGCTGAAACCTGAAACGTTCTATGATCTGGTGATCGAGGTCGCGATCGTACGGCCGGGGCCCATCCAGGGGGACATGGTCCATCCCTATCTGCGTCGGCGCGAGGGGAAGGAGGACGTTGACTACCCCTCACCCAAACCGCCGCATGACGAGAACGAACTCAAGGGAATCCTCAAGAAGACCCTCGGCGTACCGCTCTTCCAGGAACAGGCCATGCGTCTGGCGATCACCGCGGCCGACTTCAGCGACGCCGACGCCAACCGGCTGCGGCGGTCGATGGCGACCTTCAAGAACCTCGGCAATGTCAGCGACTTCAAGGCCAGGTTCGTCGATGGCATGGCCAATCGCGGATACGAGCGGGACTTCGCCGAGCGCTGCTTCAAGCAGATCGAGGGCTTCGGCTCCTATGGGTTTCCCGAAAGCCATGCCATCAGCTTCGCCCTGCTGGTCTATGCCTCGGCCTGGGTGAAGCGGCACTGGCCTGACGCTTTTCTCGCTTCGTTACTGAACAGCCAGCCCATGGGCTTCTATCAGCCCGCCCAACTGGTGCGGGACGCCCGCGAGAATCAGGTGGAGGTGCGTGGGCCTGACGTGTTGGTGAGCGACTGGGATTGCACTCTGGAAGAACGCCCGGACGAGCGTCTGCGGGCTGTTCGACTGGGACTGCGGCAGATCAAGGGGTTCAGTGAGGATGAGGCCAAGCGGCTGGTCGCCGCGCGCGAGGCCGGCGTCCGCTCGATAGAGGATTTCGCCGTCCAGGCCGGGCTGACCCGTAGGTCCCTGGAACTGCTGGCCGAGGCCGACGCCTTCGCCTCGCTGGGGCTCACCCGTCGCCAGGCGCTTTGGGCAGTGAAGGGACTGGCCGACGAGACCGGCAGCCTGAAGAACGCCCCGTTGCTGGCGGCCATGGGGGTGAAGGAGCGCCAGGTGGAGTTGCCCCTGATGAGCCTGCCCCAGGAGGTCACCGAGGATTATCGAACCACCAGCCTGTCGCTGCGGGCCCATCCCTGCAGCTTCTTCCGCGAGAGCCTGAACAGCCTGGGAGCGGTAAAGGCGAAGGACCTTGCGAGACTGCCGGATCGCAAACTGGTCTCGGTCGGTGGCTTGGTGCTGGTGCGACAGCGCCCGGGAACCGCCAAGGGCGTGACTTTCCTGACGCTGGAGGACGAGACCGGCGTAGCCAACATCGTGGTCTGGAAGGATGCTTTCGAAGCCAATCGACGGCTGGTCATGACCTCCTCGTTCCTGGTGGTGCATGGCCAGATCCAGAGCGAAAGCAATGTGATCCACGTGGTCGCCCGCCGCTTCACCGACCTTTCCCACCGCCTGGCCGAGATGAAGGAGGAGCCGGGCGCCGAGCCGCCGCAAATCCGCAACCGGGTGACCGGCCGACTGATCCGCAGCCGCGATTTCCACTGACATCTTGACCGCAGGCCGGCCTCGCCGAATTCTCGCGCGCCGCCAAGGGGGAAACGCGATGCTGCGTCTGGGTGCGATCGTCTTCGGAGCCGCCGTTCTGGCCAGCGGAGCCCAAGCTCAAACGCCGAAGGTCAAGGTGGAGAGCGGGGTGCTGGCCGGCGTCTCGACCGAGCGCGCCGACATCTTCCGCAACATCCCCTACGCCGCCGCGCCGGTGGGCGAGCTGCGATGGGCGTCGCCCAAACGACCACCGGCTTGGCGCGGCGAGCGCGACGCCACCGCCAACGGCCCCTCGTGCCCGCAGCAGATGAACGCCGATGGCACGCCCAACGAAGGCAGCGCCAACGGCCCGGTGAGCGAAGATTGCCTGCAGCTCAATGTCTTTGCCCCTAAGGCGGCGAAGAAGGCGCCGGTAATGGTCTGGATTCACGGCGGCTCGCATCGCACTGGGGCCGGCTGGGTCTATGACGGACAGAACTTCGCCCGCGACGGCGTGATCCTGGTCGCTATCAATTATCGGCTGGGGCCGATGGGCTATTTCGCACACCCCGCCATCACCAAGGCCGCCGGCAAGGCGCCTGTCGGCAACTACGGCCTCATGGACCAGATCGCCGCTCTCGAGTGGGTCCAGCGCAACATCGCCGCCTTTGGGGGCGACCCGACCAATGTCACCCTGTTCGGTGAAAGCGCCGGCGGGGCCAGCACCCTGGCCATCCTGTCCGCGCCGAAGGCCAAGGGCTTGTTCCAGCGAGCGGTGGTGCAATCGGGCGGCGGCTGGTCGGCGCCCAGGACACTCGCGGCCAAGGAAGCGGACGGCGTGGCCGTGGCGGGCAGGCTGGGGCTGGCGGAGCACCCCACGCTCGCCGACCTGCGCGCTGTTCCGGCCGAGCGGCTGATCGCCGAGACCTTGACCGGCGACTACGGTCCCTTCATCGACGGCAGGCTGCTGACCCGGACTCCCGCCCAGACCTTCGCCGCCGGCCGCGAGATCGACGTGCCCCTAATCATCGGCGCCAATTCGGGTGAGGATTCCCTGCTCGGCCGCAAGCTGGCCGACCCTGCCGGCATGGCGGCGGCAATACCGCCCCAGACCCGGGCGGCCTATGGCGAGGAAGCCGCAAAGGGCGATGAGGCCCTGGTCCGCTTGGCCTTCGGTGACCGCTACATGGTCGCGCCGGCCAGGTGGTTCGCGGGGCAGGCCGCCGATGGCGCGCCAGCCTGGCTCTATCATTTCTCGTATGTGGGCTCTCGCTTCCGGCCGTTCGGCGTCACGACCGCCGCCCATGCCGCCGAGATCCAGTACGTCTTCGAGTACTGGGGCCGCCGGACGCCCGAGAGCGCCGTGGCCGCCGACGACCGAGCCATGGCCAAGCTGATGCATGGTTGCTGGGTGGCCTTCGCCAAGACCGGCGCGCCCACCTGCGACACCGCCTGGCCTGCCTATGATCCGGGCAGCGACCAACTGGTGGAGTTTGGCGCGCAGACCGGCCAACGGTCGGCTTTCCGAAAGCCGCAACTGGACGCTCAGCAGGCGGCGGCGATCCCAAGCCTGGCTTTGGGCGCGAACTGAATCGGCTGCGGCGGCGTTTGAAGACTCTGGCCTCTCAGGGGAGTCTAAGCCAATGGCCGCGCGTCCCACATGGCAGGGCTATCTGCGCCTGTCGTTGGTGAGCTGCCCGGTGGCGCTCTACACCGCCACCTCACGCAGCGCCGACGTCTCGTTCAACATGCTGCACAAAGAGACCCACAACCGCATCCGGATGATCCCGACGGATCCAGAGACGGGACCGGTGGATCGCGCCGACATCGTCAAGGGCTATGAAATCGAGAAGGGGCGCTACGTTGTCGTGACGGACGAGGAGATCAAGAACGTCCGGCTCGAGACGACCCGGACCATCGACATCGAGCGGTTCGTCGACGCCAGCGAGATCGATCGTCTCTACTGGAACGACCCCTATTTCCTGACCCCGGACGGAGACCTGGCCGCTGAGGCGTTCGGTGTCATCCGCGAGGCCATGGAAGGCGCTGGCAAGCTGGCCCTCGCCCGGGTGGTCATGCACCAGCGCGAGCGGTTGATGGCGCTGGAGCCGCGCGACCTGGGGATCGTCGCCTACAGCTTGCGTAACAACAAGGAAGTGCGCGACCCGGCGGAGTTCTTCGACCGGATTCCCGAGGCCAAGGCCGATCCTAAGATGGTCGCCATCGCCGAGAAGATCATCGAACAACTGGAGGGGCCCTTCGACCCGAGCGAGTTCAACGACCGCTACGAGGACGCCCTGCGCAAGTTGATCGCCGAGAAGGAGGCCCATCACGGCCGGACCGTAAAGGCGCCCGAGCCCAAGGAGGCCGAAGTCATCGACCTCATGGAAGCGTTGAAGCGCAGCCTGGGCGAAAGCGGCGGGGCGGGGAAACGCCGTCCGCCCGAACGCCGCACGGCCGCGAAGAAGACCACGGGCAGGAAGACGCCCGCTCGAAAGCGGGCGTCCTGACGGACCTTACTGGAACAGGCCCACGATCACCGAGGCGATGACCCCGGTGGCCGCCGCGGTCAGCACCACGTCGTTGTCGACGCGGGTGTAGTAGTAACCGCGAGGCGGGGGCGGCAGGCGATAGGCGTTGTAGTTGGTGATCCGGTAGCGGTCGGCCCGATAGGCGGGCGGCAGGCGGTCGCCGCGGTTCCAGTGACGATATTGGTAGCCCTGAGGACGCTTGTACGCTGCGGCGCGGTACTTCCGCTCGGCCTTGCGAACATCCTTATTGTACTGGCGCTCAGCCTTGTCCATGCGGCGGTCGTACTGATGCTCGGCCTTGGCGCGATGGTTGTCGTGATAAGGCTGGGCGGAGGCGACGCCTGCGCTCGCCAGGACCGACAGGGCGACGGCGGCGGTCAGGATCTTTTTCATGGCTGTCCTCTGAAACTCAAACACAGCCAGACCCTAGGCCCCCAAGCTTGAGCCCCAGCTGAACCGTTCGCGTTGGCTGTGGTTCATCTCGGGGGCGAAGCTGTGGCGCGATTGTTTCAGCCCAGACGCTTGATCGCCGTCTCCAGCGGCCGCTCGCTGTCGAAGTAGTCAGCCCAGGCGCTGGTCTTGGCGAGCAGGCCAGGGGCGGTCCGGATCGTGTAGCGCCGCGGGTCCAGGCCGGCGCGCACCTGCGTCCAGTTAAGCGGGAACGACACCGTCGCTCCATCCCGGGCGCGCGGAGACAGCGGCGCGACCGCCGTCGAGAGCCGATCGTTGCGTAGATAGTCCAGAAATATCCGCCCGCCGCGCTTGGCCTTGGACATATTGATCACGAACCGGTCGGGTTCGTCGGCCGCCATGCGCTCGCACAGGGTCTTCGCGAAGGCCTTGGCCGTCGGCCAGTCCAGCTTCCCCTTGGGCGGGGCCAGCGGCGTGACGACGTGCAGGCCCTTGCCGCCGGTGGTCTTGCAG
>JAEXKM010000375.1 GCA_023445705.1 Pseudomonadota bacterium | reverse complement strand
GAGCCAGGGTGCTGCAGCCAGTCGTCGCTGGTGATGAAGGTCGAGCCAGAGCCTTCAGTGCCGGCATAGTATTCGTAGAGGATCGGTCCCCACCACTCGATCATCTGCCGCTTCACCTCCACCGGGCACGGCGCGGCGGCGTGGATGGCGACCTGGTGGCTGGAAAGGTCGTAGCGGCTGCGCACCTCTGGCGGCAGCTTCAGCATCCGTACGAACATCGTTGGCACCCACTGGCTGTGGGTGACCCGATATTTCTCGATCAGTTGCAGCGCCTGCTCAGGGTCGAAGCGCTCCATCATGACCACCGTCCCGCCGAACGACTGGACCGACAGCACATAGGCCAGCGGCGCGGCGTGATAGAGCGGAGCGGGCGAGAGGTAGACGGAGTCCGCCGTCAGACCGTAGCGATTGGCCGCCTGCCGCGTGTCGAACCCCTCGGCCGGGGAGATCTCGGGCAGGGGACGCAGGATGCCCTTGGGCCGCCCGGTGGTGCCCGAGGAGTAGAGCATGGAATCGCCCATCCACTCCTGCGCCAGGGGGGCGGGCGAGCCCGACGCGACGGCTTCCTCATAGGAGGCCCAGCCGGGGATGACCCCGCCGACCATCAGCCGGATCGGGCAGTTCGGGATCATGTCGGACAGGCCTGCGGCGGTCTCGCGCTTGGCGTAGGAGATCACCAGCGCCTTCGCCCCGCAGTCGTTGGCGATGTAGGCGGCCTCGTCCGGCGGCAGGTAGCGATTGATGGTCGTGACGTAGAGGCCCGATCGGAACGCCGCCCAGATCGGCTCCATGAAGGAGAGGTTGTTCTCCATCAGCACGGCGATGTGGTCGCCTCGTCGCAGACCCTGCGCGTAAAGGTACTGCGCGAAGCGATTGGATCGCTCGTTCAGCTCGGCGAACGTGACCGCCTCGCCCGTGTCGGCGGAAATCATGGCCGGCTTGTCGGGCGTCAGCCGCGCGTGATCGGCGAGATACATCGCTTCCCTCCCTTTGCTGCGGCCTTTGCTGGCCGTCTGTCTGTGCGTTTGGGAAGCAGGTTATCGCAAGGTGAGGGGCCGTAAACCCGTTGCAGCGGTTGACGTGGCGTCCGGATTGTTGCGGGCCGCCGGTCCCTCCTATGGTCGTCGCATAAGAAAGATTTGCGATGCAGGGAGGGTTCGGATGGGACTTCTGGATGGCAAGGTGGTGCTGGTCACCGGCGGCGGGCGCGGCATCGGTCGCGAGGTGGCGATCCTGTCGGCGGCGCAAGGCGCTAAGGTGGTCGTGAACGATTTGGGCGGCGGCATTCACGGCGAGGGCGCGGACAAGGCACCGGCCCAGGAAGTCGTCGACATCATCAAGTCCGCTGGCGGCGAGGCAGTGGCCAATTTCGACAGCGTCGCGGATCTTTCGGCCGTCAACCGTATGATCGGGCAGGCGGTCGACACGTTCGGCGGACTGCATGTGATCAGCAACCCGGCCGGCTTTCTGCGCGACCGCATGATCCACAACATGACCGAGGAAGAGTGGGATGGAATCGTCGAGGTCCACCTGCGCGGCCACTTCAACGTGGTGCGGGCCTCCATCGGCCTCTTCCGCAGCCAGAAGGAGGGGAACTATGTGATGTGGTCCTCGACCTCCGGCCTGATCGGGAACATTGGCCAGACGAACTATGGCGCGGCCAAGATGGGCGTCGCCGGGCTCTCGCGGATCGTGGCGCTGGAGGGCGAGCGCTATAATGTCCGTTCCAACACCATCGCGCCGGGGGCGGCGACGCGGCTGACGGACTCCGTGCCGACCACCGATCCCGAACGCATCGCCCGCCGGGAGGCCATGCGGGCGATCAACAGTCCAGAACGGCCGGCGCAACTGGCTGTGGCGCTGTCCTCGCCGGCCAGCGCGCCTCTGTCGGGCCAGGTATTCGGCGCCGGCGGCTACAACCTCTCGATCTTCCAGCAGCCGCGTCCGATCGAGACCTTCAGCCGCGAGGGCGGCTGGGACGCCGACACGATCATCAAGGAGTTCCTGCCGCGCATTGAGCGGCACATCACGCCCTTGAACGACACCGCCATCAGCGGCGGCGGCAAGGCGCCTACGCCGGTGAACGCCTAGACGTGTTCCGTCCGTCCCGGCGATGCGCTACCACCGAGGCCTCGAGTCTTGAGGAGCGCGCGCCATGAGCCTGGATGGGACCTACGACGACGGCAACATCTTCGCGAAGATCCTTCGCGGCGAAGCGCCTGCCGCGAAGGTGTTCGAAGACGGCGACGTTTTCGCTTTCATGGACGTGTTTCCGCAGGCCAAGGGCCACACCCTCGTCATCCCGAAGCACTCGCACGCCCGCAATCTGCTGGAGGTCGAACCGGAGGTGCTCGGGCCGCTGATCCTCGGCGTCCAGCGCGTGACCCGCGCCGTCCGCGCCGCGCTCAATCCCGATGGCATCGTCGTCACCCAATTCAACGGCGCCCCGGCCGGGCAGACGATCTATCATCTGCACTTCCACATCATCCCGCGTTGGGACGGCGTCGTCCTCGGCCGTCACGCCAGCGGCGGCATGGCCGATCCCGCCGAGCTGAAGATCCTGGCCGAGCAGATCGCCGCCAAGATCGCGTAACCGAGCTGCCGGAACGACGACACATTGCGGCCGGTTCGGCCCGCTCGATACCGAAGAGGATTCTATGACTGGGCCGCTTTTTGGGACGCGTTTTTTTTGGGGCGTGAAGGACGCTTCGGCGATCGTGAAGGCGCGCGATGCGATCGTTCAGCAGTTTCGCGATCCGATGGGGATGTACGCCAGCGACAACCTCATCACCTTTGGCCGAAATCTCGGCTTTCTCCGCGACCAAGCGCTTTTGGATGCCTGGAAAGAGCATGCGGAAGCGCCTCATGAACGGGGGATACTCTGGCGTACCGCAGTCCTGGTCTGGGCCGCTAGGCAAGGGCTCCGCCTCGAAGGGGACTTCGTGGAGTGCGGCTGCTACAAAGGCGTATCTGCGCGCATCGTCGCCGACGCCCTGAATTTCAAGGACACCGGTCGGCAGTTCTATCTCTACGACGTGTTCGAGCACGATACGTCGATGCCGCACCACGCCATGCCAGAACACAGCGCCAGCCTGTTCGAGCAGGTGCAGCAGCGGTTCGCCGACATCCCAACGGCGCATGTGATCAAAGGCTTCCTTCCGCAGAGCCTCGAGCAGGGACAGCCCGAGAAGATCGCCTTCATGCATATTGATCTGAACAACGGCGAAGCCGAGATCGCGACTTTGGAAGCGCTGTGGGAGCGGATGTCGCCCGGCGCGATCCTTGTCCTGGACGACTTTGGCGCCAGCCCGTATCGCCGTTCCCACGACCTGGAGACGGCCTGGTTCGCTGAGCGAGGCTACTCGGTGCTCGAACTGCCGACTTCTCAGGGCATCGTCATTCGATAGCCCGAACGAAAAACCCCCGGAGCATGAGCTCCGGGGGTTTCTTGTTTCAGTGATCTGACGCCGATCAGTCGGCCAGTTCGGTGGCCGGATCCTCCGCTGGGTCTTCGATGATCGGGGCGCCGGGCTCGCGCTCGTCCCCTTCGATTTCGAAGGCCAGCTTGGAGTCCTTGAGCACCACCTTGACGTGGCCGCCCTTCACCAGCCGTCCGAACAGGATCTCGTCCGCCAGCGGCTTCTTGATGTTGTCCTGGATGACGCGGGCCAGCGGCCGCGCGCCATACAGTTCGTCGAAGCCGTTCTTGGCCAGCCAGTCCGCAGCTTCCTCGCTCGTCTCGATCGTGACGTGGCGATCGGCGAGCTGCGCTTCCAGTTGTATGACGAACTTCTGGACGACCTGGCGGATGATCTCCTGCGTCAGGGCCTTGAACTGCACCACGGCGTCCAGGCGGTTGCGGAACTCCGGCGTGAACAGGCGCTTCAGGGCCTCGTCCACCTCGTCGTCCTGCTTGCCGCGGCCGAAGCCGATGGCGTTGCGCTGGGCGTCCGACGCCCCCGCATTGGTGGTCATGATCAGGACCACGTTGCGGAAGTCGACCTTCTTGCCGTTGGCGTCGGTCAGCACCCCGTGGTCCATGACCTGGAGCAGGATGTTGAAGACGTCCGGGTGAGCCTTTTCGATTTCGTCCAGGAGGACGACCGAATGCGGATGCTGGTCGACCGCGTCGGTCAGCAGGCCGCCTTGGTCGAAGCCCACATAGCCGGGAGGCGCGCCGATCAGGCGGCTGACCGTGTGCCGCTCCATGTACTCCGACATGTCGAAGCGCAGGAGTTCGATGCCCATGGTCGAGGCCAGTTGCCGCGCGGTCTCGGTCTTACCGGTGCCGGTGGGGCCCGAGAACAGGTAGCAACCGATTGGCTTGTTGGCGTCGCGCAGACCCGCCCGCGCCATCTTCATGGCGGCGGACAGTTGCTCGATGGCGTCGTCCTGGCCGTACACGGCCCGCTTCAGGTCCGTCTCCAGCTCCTTCAGCGCCACCGTATCGGACTTCGAAACCGACTTCGGCGGGATGCGGGCGATCTTGGCGACGACCGTCTCGATCTCCTTCACGCCGATGGTCTTTTTCCGCTTGCCTTCGGGCAGCAGCATCTGGCTGGCGCCGGCCTCGTCGATGATGTCGATGGCCTTGTCCGGCAGCTTCCGGTCGGTGATGTACTTCGCCGACAGCTCCACCGCAGTCTTGATGGCGTCGTTGGTGTAGCGGAGCTTGTGGAACTCCTCGTAGTAGCTCTTGAGCCCCTTGAGGATCTTGATGGTGTCCTCGATCGTCGGCTCGTTCACGTCGATCTTCTGGAACCGGCGCACTAGGGCGCGATCCTTCTCGAAGTGCTGACGGAACTCCTTGTAGGTCGTCGAGCCCATGCAGCGCAGGGTGCCCGAGGCCAGAGCCGGCTTCAGCAGGTTCGAGGCGTCCATCGCCCCGCCGCTGGTCGCGCCAGCACCGATCACGGTGTGGATCTCGTCGATGAACAGGATCGCGTCGGGGTGGTTCTCGAGCTCCTTGACGACCTGCTTCACGCGCTCTTCGAAGTCGCCGCGATAGCGGGTGCCCGCCAGCAACGAGCCCATGTCGAGCGAGAAGATCGTCGCGCCGGCCAGGACCTCTGGAACCTGGTGGTTGATGATCTTGCGCGCCAGGCCTTCGGCGATGGCGGTCTTGCCGACGCCGGGGTCGCCCACCAGCAGTGGGTTGTTCTTGGTCCGGCGGCAGAGAATCTGGATGCAGCGCTCGACCTCGGCCGACCGCCCGATCAGCGGGTCGACCTTGCCCTGCTTGGCCTTCTCATTGAGGTTCACGCAGTAGGCTTCGAGCGCTTCGCCGCCGGTCTTCACGGCAGGCTTGTCCTCGTCCTCGGCGCCCTTGGCGCTCTTCGGCTGGTCCGCGCCGGCCTTCTTGGCGATGCCGTGCGCGATGTAGTTCACCGCGTCGTACCGCGTCATGTCCTGCTCCTGCAGGAAGTAGGCGGCGTGGCTTTCGCGCTCGGAGAAGATGGCCACGAGCACGTTGGCCCCGGTCACTTCCTCGCGGCCCGAGGACTGGACGTGGATGACCGCGCGCTGGATCACACGCTGGAACGACGACGTCGGCTTGGCGTCTTCGCCGTCGTCCACGATCAGTGATCGCAGTTCGTTGTCGACATAGTTGGTCAGCGTGGTGCGAAGGGCCGCCAGGTCCACGTCGCAGGCACGCATCACACCAGCCGAGTCCTCATCGTCGATGAGGGCGAGCAGCAGGTGCTCGAGCGTCGCGTACTCGTGCTTCCGCTGGTTGGCGAACGCAACGGCGCGATGCAGGGATTCTTCTAGCTGGCGAGAGAATGACGGCACTGAGCCTCAATCCTTTTCCATGGTGCATTGCAGAGGGTGTTGATGCCTGCGCGCAGTTTCAACGACCTGAGCGACTTTCGTTTCCGCGACCTCGTAAGTGAACACGCCACAGACACCGACGCCATGTTGGTGCACATGCAGCATGATGCGCGTCGCGTCTTCGCGCGACTTGTTGAAGTATTGCTCCAGCACGTAGACGACGAATTCCATCGGCGTGTAGTCATCGTTCAGGATGAGCACGCGATACATCGACGGCTTCTGCGTCTTCGGCTTGGTCTGAGTTATGACCGCGGACCGGACGCCCGTATCTTGATCACCTTGCTTGCGCTCGGCCATCGCACAGGTCTCCTGAGGGCAGGCGCCCTCTCTACTAATGGATTAGATATGAAAAAGGCTGCGGTATGGAAGGGTCGAAATCACGCAGGATCGCCCTAACGCCTCCTTCCGCGTGTTTTTGTCACGTCTGGCGCTTGGGATTGGACGAGTTTCAATCGTCGGATGTCCGTTTCACGCCGAGCGAACGTCCCGACTGTACGACATCGGGGCCGAATCGGGCGCGTAGCTTATCCACGGCGCGCTCTTCGACCAGGGCCTTTTGCTCCGCTCCGGCGAAGAAGTCATGCTCCACCGTGTCGGCGTCGATCAATTCGGCCAGGCCGACCCCGATCAGCCGCCATGGGCGGCCATCCGCTTCCTTGACCAGCAACTCCCGCGCCGTCGCGAACAGGATTTTGGCCGTCTGGGTTGGAACCGCCAGCGCTCGGCGCCGCGTGATGATCTTGAAGTCGGTCTTGCGCAGCTTCAGCGTGACGACCCGGCCGGCCACGCCGCCAGTCCGCGCCTGACGGGCGACCCGCTCGCATAGAGGGGCCAGCCTGTCTTCCAGGTCCGACACTGCGCTGAGGTCGTCGTTGAAGGTCGTCTCGGCGCTGATGCCCTTGCGTTCCTCGTTCGGATTGACCGGCCGGCTGTCGCGGCCGTGGGCCAGTTCGTGCAGCCGCAGGCCGCCGGCGCCGAACCGTTGGGCCAGCACCTTGCGATCGGCCCGCGCGATGTCGCCGACCTTGCTGAACCCTGCGCCTTCCAGCGACTTGATCATGGCCGGGCCCACGCCGGGGATCAGGCCCACGGGCTTCGTCGCCAGGAAGTTCTGGGCCTCCGCTGCGCCGATCACCGAAAAGCCCCGTGGCTTGTCCAGGTCCGAGGCGATCTTGGCGAGGAACTTGTTGGGCGCCAGGCCGATGGAGACGGTGATCCCGACCTCGTCCTCGATCCGCGCCTGCAGCCGGGCCAGGGTTTCGGCCGGCGGCGCGCCGTGCAGCCGCTCGGTGCCGGAAAGGTCTAGCCACGCCTCGTCCAGCGACAGCGGCTGCACCAGCGGGGTCAGGTCCCGCACCATCTCCATGATCCGCCGGCTTTCGGTGCGGTACTTGGTAAAGTCGGGCTTCAGGATCACCGCCTGAGGGCAGAGCTGGCGCGCCTTGAACATCGGCATCGCCGAACGCACCCCCGAGATCCGCGCGATGTAGCAGCAGGTTGTCACCACCCCGCGCTTGCCGCCGCCGACGATCACCGCCTGGTCGCGCAGTTCCGGCCGGTCGCGCTTCTCCACCGAGGCGTAGAAGGCGTCGCAATCCATGTGCGCGATGGAGAGGCGTTCCAGCTCCTCGTGGGCCACGATCCGGGGGGAGCCGCAGGCCGGGCATCGCCGCTCGAACGCGCCGCGCCGAAAGCAATCGCGGCAGAGCGCCTTCATGGCTCCAGCGGCCAGAGCCAGGCGGCTCCGCGCACGCCTGAGGAGTCGCCGTGCTCGGCCGGCCGGATCGGCGTCTCGAAGACGTCGGAGAAGATGCGGCTGGCGATTACGCTGGGCAGGCGTTCGTATAGCGCCCGAACATTCGACATGCCGCCGCCCAGGACGATCACGTCGGGGTCCAGCACGTTGCAGATCACCGCCAGTCCGCGTCCCAGCCGGTCGATATAGCGGTCCAGGCTGACCGCCGCCGCCGCCTCGCCGGCCTCGGCGGCCGCGACGATGGCCTCGGCCCTGCGGCCATCGCCATGCGCCCTCGCAAGCCCGGTGCCCGAGACCCACAGCTCCATGCAGCCGGCCTGGCCGCACCAGCAGGTTGGGGCCGGGTAATCGTCGCCGGTGGGCCAGGGCAGGGGCATGTGGCCCCATTCGCCGGCAAAGCCGTTGCGCCCCTCGACGATGCGTCCGTCCACCGTGAGCCCGGCCCCGCAGCCGGTGCCGACGATCACCGCGAACACGGTCCTTGCCCCGGCGCCCGCTCCGTCCGTGGCTTCCGACAGCGCCAGGCAGTTGGCGTCGTTGGCGTAGCGGACCGGCCGCTCCAGCACCGCCGCCAGATCCAGGGTGAAGGGGCGTCCGTTCAGCTCCGTGGAGTTGGCGTTTCGCATCAGTCCGGTGACGGGGGACGCTGAGCCCGGCCCGCCAATTCCCACCGCGGCCGCCTGGGCCCCGGCTTGGCGTTCAGCCTCGACCACCAAGTCGCGCACCACGCCCAGGCCAGCCTCGTATTGGCGGGGCGAGGGCGCACGCACGCGCGCCTGGAATCGCCCCTCGGCGTCCAGCGCCGCGGCTTCGATCTTCGTGCCGCCGAAATCCACCCCGATCCGGATCATGGGTCATGGTTTGTTCCGTTTCGCGCCGGAGTTCAACGCCGCAATCAGCGCTGGCGAACCCTGCTCTGCGATGCGACGCTCGCCGCCCCAACGGGAGGAACGCCGATGAACAAGCTCGCCTGGGCGCTAGCCGCCCTGACGCTCGCCGCATGCTCGCAACAAACCGCCGAGAAGAAGGAAGCGCCAGCCGCTCCGCCTGCTGAAAAGGCCGCCGCGCCGGCGGCGCAGAACATGGCCCCGGCCGGCCCCTACACTCTAGACAAGACCCATGCCAGCGTGACCTTCCGGGTCAATCACCTGGGAATGTCGCGCTACACCGCGCGCTTCACCGAGATCGACGGCAAGCTGAACTTCGACCCGGCCAATCCTTCGGCCATGAGCGTCGAAGCGAGCGTGAACCCCGCGTCGATCGAAACCGACTTCCCGCTCGACAAGCCGGACTTCGATAAGGAGCTGGCCGGTCCGTCCTGGCTGGACGCGGGCAAGTTTCCCACGATCACATTCAAGTCGACGGCCGTTGAGCTCACCGGCCCGAACACCGCCAAGGTCACCGGCGATTTCACCCTGCATGGCGTGACCAGGCCGCTGGTCCTCGACGCGACTTTCAACGGCGGCTACGCGGCCAACGACATCGATCCCGCTGGTTCGCGGATCGGCTTCTCTGCGCAGGGCAAGATCAAGCGCTCCGACTTTGGCGTTTCGATGGGCATTCCCGCTCCGGGAACCAATTTCGGTGTCGGCGACGAGGTCGAGATCTTCATCGAGGCCGAGTTCACCCAGCCGCGCGCGGCGGGCGCCACGGCTCCGGCGGCAAAGCCGGCGCCCTAAAGCTAGATCTCGTACATCAGAACACGCTCGCCTCGATCGCCTCGCGCAGTTCGCGCCAGTCGTCGATGCGCCGGTGGCGGTCTGGCGCCGCCGGCGCCAGCGGGCGCAGCCGCGGGTCGGCCACCATCTGGAACCGGCTGACCGTCGGCGCCCGTTCGGCGACGGAATCGAGATTCGAGATCAGGTCGTCGATGAAGGCTGCGCGCCCGCGAACCTGCGACACCATTCCCGCCGCCAGCGGACCCTTCGGGCCGGTGTTCAGCACCAGCGGATAGTCCATGCCGTGCCGCGCCAGCCACCTGGCCCGGGCCATACGCGCCGGTCCCGGCGCATTGGTCAGAATCACCACGTTGGACCGGTGCGAGAGCACCCGCAGCGCCTCGACCGCGCCAGGGGCCGGTTCCATGTCGCCACAGCCCAGTCGGAAGAAGTCGTCGAAATGTGAGCGGCCTTCGTCGATCGGCAGGTGCTCGGCCTCGCCAGGGCGATAGATGTTTTGGAAGAGGGCGAACCGATCGACGCGGAATTCCAGCCCTCGGCCCTCCAGGAACCGGCCAAAGCCCTGCATGAACAGCCCCAGCACCTCGTCGACGTCCACCAGCAGCAGCGGGCGATCGGGATCCACGCCCAGATCGGCCATGACCGGCGGTCGTTGCGGAAAGTCTCTCGGCGCTTGCGCCAACGGGGTTCTCCAATCTCGGCTAACGCGAGTTTAAGGATATCCGTGTGATCAGGGATCCACAGGTAGGGCCAGAGCGGCGCAGTCGCGGGCTCGAAGCATCGTCGAGAGCAAGATGGCCAAGAGAGTCCTCATCGTCGAGGACAACGAGCTGAACATGAAACTCTTTCATGATCTGCTCGATGCCCAGGGCTACGAAACCCTGCAGACGCGCGAGGGGCTGCAAGCGCTTGCGTTGGCGCGCGAGCATCGCCCGGACCTTATCCTGATGGATATCCAGCTCCCCGAGATCTCCGGACTGGAGGTCACCAAGTGGCTGAAAGAGGACGACGAGCTCGCCTCGATCCCGGTCGTCGCGGTGACCGCCTTCGCCATGAAGGGCGATGAAGAGCGGATTCGGGAGGGCGGCTGCGAGGCCTACATCTCCAAGCCGATTTCGGTGTCGCATTTCCTCGATACCATACGGCGATTGTTGAGCACCTGACGCCGCATGACCGCACGCATCCTTGTCGTCGACGATATCGAGGCCAACGTCCGTCTCTTGGAAGCCAAGCTGACGGCCGAGTACTACGAGGTCCTCACCGCGCATGACGGGCCGACTGCGCTCGCGCTCGCTGCAAAGGAAAAGCCGGACATCGTCCTGCTCGACGTCATGATGCCCGGCATGGACGGCTTCCAGGTTTGCCGCCGGCTGAAGAACGACCCTGAAACGCGCCACCTGCCGGTGGTCCTAGTCACCGCCCTGGACGGCCGCGGCGATCGCATCGCCGGTCTTGAGGCCGGCGCCGACGAGTTCCTGACCAAGCCGATCGACGACATGATGCTGTTCGCCCGCGTGCGCAGCCTCACCCGGCTGAAGATGGTGATCGACGAGTTGCGCGATCGCGAGGCCTCCGGCCGCCGCATGGGGGTCATCGCGGGCGCCGCCTCGCGCCTGGGCGGGGCAGGGGGCCGGGTCCTCATCGTCGACGATCACGAACGCCAGGCCCAGCGCGTCGCCGCCGAACTGGCGATAGAGCACCGGCCGGTGGTGGAGGGCGACGTGGAAAAGGCCCTGCTCAGCGCCAAGGGCGTCGCGGACCTAATCATCGTCAACGTCACCGCGCGCTCCTTCGATGGCCTGCGGTTCGCCGCTCAGATCCGCTCGGACGAGGCCACCCGCCACCTGCCGATCCTCGCCGTTGTTGACTATGACGAGCGGGCGCGGGTCGTGAAGGCGCTGGAGATCGGCGTCAACGACATCCTGCCGAAGCCGATCGATCCCCAGGAGCTGGCCGCTCGCGCCCGCACCCAAATCCGCCGTAAGCGCTATACCGACTATCTGCGCGACAACCTCGACCACTCCCTGGAACTGGCCGTCACCGACCAGCTCACCGGCCTGCACAATCGGCGCTACATGGCCAGTCAGCTCGAGGCTTTGGTTCGGCGCGCAGGGCATGGGGGCGAACCCGTCGCCAGCCTCCTGATCGACATCGACCACTTCAAGAAGATCAACGACGGCTACGGCCACGACGTCGGCGACGAGGTGCTGCGCGAATTCGCAGTGCGCCTGGCCTCCAATGTCCGCGCCGTGGACCTGCCTTGCCGCTATGGCGGCGAGGAGTTCGTCGTGGTCATGCCCGACACCAGCATCGTGGACGCCGAGCGCATCGCCGAACGTATCCGCCTGCACGTGGCCGGATCGCCTTTCCGCGTCATGGGCGGCGCCGAGCTGCTCAGCGTGACGATTTCCATCGGCGTCGCGGCCACCCATGGCCCTGGCGACAAGCCTGAAGCCCTGCTCAAGCGCGCCGACGAGGCCGTCTATGAGGCCAAGGCCAGCGGCCGCAACCGCGTGGTCGCCCGGGCGGCCTGATCCGCCTCAAAGCTTTGCGCAGACCTCGCCAAGCTGTTTGGTGAAGGCGGCGTCTGCGCCCAGCGTCTGGTCGAGGATCTTCATGCCCTCGCGGCAGTCGGCTATCGCCTCTGGTCGACGCCCGGCCTTTGCCAGGACCGTCGCCCGGTTCACCAGCAAATCCCCATGGTTGGGGTGCAGGCCGCGATAGCTGGCGTCGTAGTTCTTCTTGGCGTCGTCCAGGATCGCCAGGGCCTTGGTCGTTCGGCCCCGTTCCGACTCGACCAGGGCCAGATAGATCTCGGCGATGCCGATCAGATAGTGCGGCCCCCCGAACGCCTTGCGATAGATGGCGATCGCCTCCTCCAGCGACTTCTCGGCCTGCGGTAGCCGGCCTTGCCCATGGAAGATCTGCCCCTGCATCGACAGGGAGTCGGCGATGATCGGATTGTCGTCGTCCAGCATGCGGCGCTCGATCGATAGGGCCGTGTCGATCCGGGCCTCGGCGATCAGCAGGTTGCCCGCCAGGAAGGCGTTCTGGGCCAGCATGAACCAGGTCTGGCCAGTCGACAGGTGCTGTTGCCCCAGCACCCGCCGGCTGATCTCCAGGGCCTCGATGAGCGCGGTCTCGGCCTTGTCGAACTGGCCGCTGTCGGAAAGGACGCTGCCCTGCGAGACCAGCACGGCGGCGATCTTGCGTTCGTCCGGCCGCGGCAGTGAGCGATAGAGCGCCAGGCTGCGGTCGAGCGCGGCGAGGCTTTGGTTCAGCTCACCGTTGGCCGTGTAGACCATCCCACGGGTGAACTCCGCGCTGGCGCGGATCTCGACATACTGGCTGGTGTCTGGGCCGACCAGTTTCTCAGCCTTAGCGACGCTGGCGTTGGCCTTGTCGATCAGGCCGAGTTGCAGATAGGTCATGGCCAGCGCCAGTTCGGCGTTGGCGCCTTCCGGACCGGCCTGGCCGATCGCGCCGGACGAGGTCTCCAGCAGCCGCCGCGCTTCCGTGAACAGGCCAAGATTGTTGTAGGCCCGGCCGATAGTGCCGATCAGCCTGGCCTGGATCTGCGGCTGCTCGGACAGTTCCGCGCGCGCGCGCTCGGCGCTTCGCTCGAGCACTGTCAGGGCGGTGATCTCCCGCGGGTTTTCCGTGGCTGGATTGGTCAGGACGAAGGTGCCGATCAGGAAGTCCGAGGCCGTCTTGGCCGCCCGCGCCTCGCGCTCGGCGATCTCGCGCTGCTCGTTGGCCTCGATGCGGCGGGCGTTTGCAT